>JALZWJ010000090.1 GCA_023300065.1 Akkermansiaceae bacterium | reverse complement strand
AAGCTCTCCAAAAGATACCGCGAGGGCTTAGCCTCGTTCTTTAGTAAACACGGCATCGATTCTGCCAATATCTCGACCCGCCATGACTACCTCGCGGACCTCCACAGCCTCTTCCAACGCCGAGTCCACCGCCGTCGCTAACCATAACTATGGATCCTGAAAGCCCCCTCACCCTCGATCACGGCATCCCAGATCCGGAGACTTACCTCCCGGGAACTCCTCCGTGGGTCTGGTGGCTGGTGGCCGCTGGGGTCATCTTAGTTCTCCTTCTCCTCTGGCTTTTGGCCCGGCATCTTAACAAATCAAAACCCAGACCACCGACTCTTCAGAAACGGGACTTCTACGGCACCGCCTCGCAGAGCCTTCGTACTTTAGAAAGTGATTGTGAAACACGCCCGCTTGCAGAGATCGCCGCCCATTGCTCTCTCGCGCTTCGCGGCTACCTCGCCAGCTCAATGTCTGAGCCCGCCCTCTATGAAACGGTGGAGGAATTCAAAGCCCGTCAACCCGATCTCCCGCGAGAAGCAGAGGATCTCCTGACCGATCTTAATGACGCCAAATATGCCCGCTCCACCGTGGACGCCGAGCGCGCCAGCGGATTTATCGAGCGCTCACTGGCGTGCCTCAAAACAATCCACGCAGCCCAAAACGTGACCACATGAAGATCTTTAACGACTACGTTCTCGCCGAGCCATGGTGGTTACTCCTCCTCTTGGCGGTCCCGGCCCTCATGTTTCTCGGTTACCGTGTGGGTTCGCGGAGCTGGATCATTTACCCGACCCTGCGCGTGCTGGGGACCCTCGGACTAAAGCCAAAGAACCGCGTCTTCCGTTTCGCCCCTCTCATCCTCCCACTCATGATGATCCCTGCGATCATCGCCATGGCACGCCCCCAGGAGGCGAAGACGCGCACCTCCCGCACCGCGAGCGGGATCGACATCATGATTGCGCTCGATGTCTCTTACTCGATGTCCACGCCCGACTTCTATGATTCCACCGCAAGGATGAGGCGCCCCGAACGCCGGATCGAAGCCGCAAAAAAGATCATCACCGAGTTCCTCAAGCGCCGCCCCGATGACCGCATCGGCATCGTGAGCTTTGCGGCGCGTCCCTACACGGCCGCCCCCATCACGCTCGACCACCAGATCCTAGCGCACACCTTGAAAGACATCGCCCTCGTAAACAGCCGGACCGAGAGCGGCACCGCGATTGGCAGCGCCATCATGGCCGCAGGCGAGAGATTAGAAAACCTGAAGCGTGATGAAGAAGAGGAAGTAGATACGACGAAGGTAAAGGCAAAGACGAAGAGTAAAATCATCGTCCTCGTCACCGATGGCGCGAGTAACTCCGGCCAACTTTCTCCGATGGAAGCGGCCGGGATTGTCGCCGACCTCGATATCAAAATCTACCCTGTCGCGATCGGGACTCCACAAGGCCGCTTGCAAGGGCAGTCCACTGGACAGGAATTCGACACCGCAACGCTCAAGAAAATCGCGGAAACCACGAAGGGTGATTTTTACCGCGCCCTCGACTACGTCGGACTCCGGGAAGCCTTTAAAAGCATCGATGAATTGGAAAAAACGGAAGTGAAGCGCAACACGTGGATCGTCCGGACCGAGCTTTACCCGTGGTTCATCGCGCCCTCCGCCCTTCTCATCTTTGGCTTCCTCGCCTTCACGGCCCTGAACCCACCACCGATGCCATGACCTTCGCCCATCCCGAGTGGCTGCTTTGCCTCACCTTCCTCCCCATCCTCGCCCTCATTTCGTGGTTGGCTTGGCGGCAGCGTGGGAAACGGTGGCAAAAACTCGTCGCTCCCCGCCTGCAGAAACGCTTGAGCCGGACCCAACCCGCGTGGGTCCACTTCACCGGGCTAGGGCTTGCGCTCCTCGGTTTGACCGGCCTCATCGTGGCCTTTGCGCAGCCTGAATCAGGCGAGGAATGGATCGAGGTCGAGAGCGAGGGCCGCAACATCCTCTTCTGTGTCGACATCTCCCGCAGCATGCTCGCAGAAGACGTGCAGCCGAGCCGCCTCCAAGCCTCCCGCGCTGCCGCCTTGGAAATCTTAGAACGTTTCCCGAATGACCGCGTCGGGGTCCTCCTCTTCGCAGGTGAGAATCTGATGCAGTCTCCCCTCACCCTCGACCATGGCTTCGTGGAGCAGACCCTCGCTCAGCTCGACCCCGCAGACATTCCCTACGGTGGATCGAACCTCAGCGGAGCGATCAATGATGGCGTGCGCATGCTCACCCAAACCGGTCAGCAAAG
Source organism: Akkermansiaceae bacterium (assembly GCA_023300065.1). Lineage (GTDB taxonomy): Bacteria > Verrucomicrobiota > Verrucomicrobiia > Verrucomicrobiales > Akkermansiaceae > SW10. The sequence continues at coordinate 1,233 of JALZWJ010000090.1, read as the reverse complement.
TAATATCATGGTCGTCTTCAGCGATGGAGAAGGCTCCACCGTGGGAGTGGAACCCGCCGCCGCGAAGGCCGCGAGGGAAGGCATCTTCATCTACGCCTTGGGCATGGGAACGAACGAGGGCAGCTTCATCCCCGACCCGAGACAACGGGATGGAAAATTCCGTGACCGCAGTGGGAACCCCGTCTTCACCCGACTCGATGAGGAAGCCCTGCGCACCGTGGCCTCAAAAACCGATGGGTTCTACTCGCGAGGGATCGGCGGAGAATTCCTAAAAAAACTCGACTCGGCCCTCACAGAAATGGACCGCTTCCGAGAAGAAGGAAAACACCAACGGGTTGCGAAACCGGCTCATCAATGGTTTCTTTTTGGTGGCCTCCTTCTCCTTATGATCTCCATCTTTATCCGCACCCTTCCCCACGGCCGCACCGTGGCATTACTCGCGGGACTTTTCTTCATCACACCACAAGCCGAGGCCAGCTTGATCAGTGATGGGCGGGACGCCTTGGAACGGGGCGAGCAACTGGAAGCCCACCAATTTTTCCGACTCGCGGCGCAGGAGGAATCCGGCGAGCGCGCGGCCCGACTTCAGCTCGCGGCAGGGTCCGCCGCCTACCGTGCCAAGAGTTGGCATGCCGCCGCAGATTCCTTCAGCAACGCCCTTTCATCTGAGAATGTAGAGCTCCAAGAACAGGCTCACTACGCCCTCGCCACCAGCCTCTTCTACCTTGGCGTCCCCACCGAAGGAGAAGAGCAAATCAAAGCCTGGCAAGGTTCCGTAAAGCATTTCAAAGCCGCCTTAGACCTCAACCCAGACCACGCGGAGGCAGCAAGTAACCTAAAGCAGGTAGAGGACTTCCTCCGAAAAAAAGAAGAAGAAAAAGAAGAACAACAACAGAACGAAGAGGAGAAAAAGGAAGATCAAGAAGAGGATAAAAAGGACAAGCCAGAGGACTCCGAACAAGATCAAGAGAAGGATCAAGAAGAGAAGGAAGGTGACCAAGGAGAGGACGGAGACGAAGGAGACCAGAGTAACGAAGAAAAACCCTCCGAAGACCAAGAGTCAAAGGGTGATCAATCTGAAGAAGGCGAACCACAGGACAATCCAGAGCCCTCTGAAAACGAAGGTGAAGGTGAGAACGAGGGAGAAGAAGAGCCACAGCCCGGTGAAGAAGGAAAGGACAGCAAAGGCGACCCTGAACAATCCGACGAGGGGAAAAAGGACGGCAAGAACGA
>JALZWJ010000089.1 GCA_023300065.1 Akkermansiaceae bacterium | reverse complement strand
GATAAATGCTTTAAAAGTCATGATTCGAGAGATCTAGGGTGATTAGGCTGAGGGAGATCCGACATTGTCGATTTCACCTTCTGGTCCGTCAGGACTTTCAGCATGATGCGCTTTCAAAAGAGTTGGGTGAGAGGAACGGCGTCCGAGGCGCGCCCACATCAGGAGGAGGTGGAGGCAGAAAAAGAGATTTGCAAAAAGCAGGAAGGCAAAGGCAAGGGTGACACCCCAACCATACTGACTCGCACGCTCCGCCATTGTGGCGAAGGGTTGTGAAACGTCCTCGCTCCCCTGCCCTTGTGTCACACCACCGACAACGGCGCAGACTACGATGGCTGCGACGCCATAGAGTGAGAGGAAGAAGTGCCACGAGATGAAACGGCGAGAGAGCCACTCACGGCCCATGATGCGAGGAACGATGAAGTAGATTGCGCCGAAAGCGCAGAGGGAAAAGACTCCGTAGAGACCAAGGATATCGAGACCATATCCGGAAAGACTGAACTGCGTCATCTTCATTGCGGGAACCGTGTGAAGAAGGAAGGAAAGGAATCCGTAAGCGACGAAGAGGACAATCCCGCCGATCGTGAAACGGAGCGAGGGGCTCTCGGCCACGATGTTTCCGTGCCCCATGATGGTCTTAAGAATGTTAATGCCCACGGCAATCGCAGGAATCAGAATGAGGACCATGGCAGCGGCACCGGCGTACGGGAGGAACTGCGGAATGGGTGCACCCACCAGCTTCTGCATCCCAGCCCAAGGGCCGAGGAAAGCTAAAGCCCAGAAGCCGAAGAGAGCGAGATTGTAACTATAAACCGGACGACCCGTGACCTTCGGCGCCAGGTAGTAAGCACTGGCGAGAGCGGTCGGTAGGAAGAAAAGAAGGAAGAGCGAGCCTTTGAACCACGAGGCGATCGCGGCTGTCATGACAGGGTTTCCATCAAAAACGAAGACAAAGAGGAAAGCGGTCACGGCGATCCAAGGGAACCAAAGGAGACCAGCGAGGAGATACCACTGACTGACATAAACGTGGCCAGCATCACGAACCTGAAACTGAATGAGTGACCATACCGTAATGCCGAGGTAGCAGAGAATGAGTAGAGGCCAGATGAAGCTTGGGAACTCCATGTAAGCGATGCCTGAGCCATTTCCAGAAAGGATGGAGATAATGCCCAACGCGATGATGGCGTTCCAAGCGTGCCCTGCCCAGAGGATGGTGCCAGCGGAGGTGCAGACCTTCCGAGAAAGACGAGCCATCAACCAAATGATCATGCCGAAGGCGGCTTGCGCGCCCCAACCGTAGATGAGAGCGCTCATGTGGGCGCCATCGACCTTACCGGCATCGAGAAAAGAAAAGCAACTCAGGAAATCCGGTGAGTGCTTCTTCGCGGAGGCAACCAGTCCGAGGACGATCGCGATGGCAAGCCAAACGGCTCCGCTTGTGAAGAAAAACATCACGGGGTGACGAAGTGAGCGATCAATCGACGCGCGCAATTCGACGTCGTTGGATTCAGCAGTGGAAGTGGTCTCGGCCATGAGAAAAATCAGGAAAGAAGTTTAGGAAAACTTACTTGGAAGCTGGGTCGGTTTGAGTGGGAACGAGCGCCTTGGCACTCGCTTTCAGAGCATCATCGAGGGCGTCCTCGTTTAAAGCTTTAGACTGTGCACGGTCAACATCTGCGCGGACAGCCCGGCGGGCATCGGCAGCGGCTTGCGTCGCTGACTCTACCTTCGCGTGAGTCATCGGGCGGATCAGAATGCAGGCGATGCCGAAGGCAGTGACCAAAAGGAGGGCCACCCAGAAGGCGGTGAATCGCTTAAGCGGATTGTCGCGGGTATGGTCCATGACGATTAGTTATGAAGGTTAGCGGACTCGAGGATACGAGGGTCGCGGTGAGGATAAAGAGCAGCCGAAGTAAGGTTGCGCAGGTAGAAGAAGAGGAAGCCAGCAACGGTCGTGATGAGAGCGAGGATATCCCCCACCCATGATCCACCAATCCAAAGTTGCGGAGCGTGATTGACAACGAGTTCGACCGAAGGCCCGCGCTCAGGGATGACCATGTGGTAAACATCGACAGCGTGCATGAAGAGAATGTAACAGCAGAGTCCGACCATGAACTTCGGCTTCTTCTTCACGTCCGAGCGAAGGAGCGCGAGGAATGGCAGTGCGAAGTGCATGAAGACGAGGGAGAGACTGACAAGGTTCCAGTTCTCGGTATTTCGAAGAAGGAAGTAACGAGTCTCCTCCGTGATATTAGCATACCAGATGAGGAAGAATTGGGAAAAGGAAACGTAGGCCCAGAAGACGGTGAAAGCGAAGCAGAGCTTACCCATGATGTGGTAGTGCTCTTGCGTGACGACATTCTTCAAGTAGCCAGCCCGTTGAAGGAAAATTCCAGTGAGGATGAGGACAGCCATCGAGTTGAGAGCGGATCCTGCGAAGATGTAAACTCCGAACATGGTGGAGAACCATGAGAAATCGAGAGCCATGACCAGATCGAGAGCGAGGAAAGTCAGGGTGACACCGAAGACGATCATACTCCATGAAGAGTGCTTGCGAGCGGCGAAGAGGTTCTTCGTGCTTGGCTTGGTTTCGGTGTCCTGTGCGATGGAGAACTTCCGAACAAGCCAGATGAAGAATCCGAGGCCGATGAAGTAAGTGAAGAAACGAGCAAGCCAGAAAGTAGGATTCAGGTAGAAAACCTTAGCAGCCAGGAGGTGGTTGTGAGGGTTTTTGTCATGGAGGAGAGCCTCCTTGGCATTGGAGCTGTCTCCGACGACATCACGGTAAGAAGTCATCCACTCCCAGAGATACTGCTGAACCTGTGGGAAGAGGAACGGAATGCAGAAGATGAAAAGGAAGGGAAAGACGAAGCCGAGGTTCTCCATCATGCGGCGGACTGAAGTCCCCCACCCTGAGTTAGAAAGGTTATGAAGGAAGGTCCAAAAACAACCACCGAGGGCGATCGTCAGGATGAAGAAAACTGCGAAAAGCCAAGAGAAGGCGTAGGAACCGTGAGCGACGGATGATTCGTGCTCAGAGGTCGAACTATCTTCAACTCCCCCACCAAACCAGAGGTAGATGATGCTGAAGATGAGACCTACTCCCCCGACGATACCGGAGATGAACTGGAGTTTCGCAATTTTGCTTATCTCCAGGTGCTCCCCATTGGTCGGGATGTCTTTTGATGTCACTTGATGTGCCATGTCGTGATGAGTCAGATGAAAAAGAATTTAGTTGGCAGATGCCTGAAGAGCGCGGAGGTAGGCCACGATGGCCCAGCGGTCGCGAACGGGAATATTGTGCTTATAGGCTCCCATGCCGCCTTTACCGTTGGTGATGATGTCGTAGATCATTCCATCGGGGTGAGTCGCTGGGAGTGCGGTAAGAAGAGTGGGAACCATGATGATGGGATCGGCTTTCGCGAAGTAAGCGGCGACGACGCCCTTACCATTACCGGATTCACCGTGGCAGATCGCGCAGTGGACATTGAACATGTCTTTACCACGAGCGAGGAGGCCGATGGAGTCAGACTCATTTTCAAGTGCGAGCTCCTTGGGCATTCCGTTTCCGAAAGCACCGTCTTGCTTACCATCGAAGTAATAACCGGAACGGCCTGCTCCGAATTCAAGAGGCATGATGCCACTATCGGCATTCTTAGGAACGGTGCCGAGGACAGGGCGACGTGAGCCCATACCGTCTGCGAAAAAGATGCTGCCAGTCTGCGCCTTGATCTTATCCTGATCGTCCATATCAGGAAAAACCTGAATAGGAGCCTGGGAGAATTTATCGCCACGGAAGCCGAAGACGCCGATCACGAGGACGACGAGAGCGATGAGAGAAAGAAAGAAATACTTCATGGTTTACTCGGAGTCGTCCTCCACCAGTTCGATGTTAGCTCCGCCGATTTCACCGAGGAGAGCCTTGGTGGCTTCAGCCGAAAATTTGGAGTCGCGGGCCTCGATCGCGATGAAGAACTTATCATCCGTGACGCGGGAAAACTGCTTACTTGCAAAGATGGGGTGATTCCAACGCGGCAGCCCCATCAGAGCCAAAAGGCCGAAGAAGACGGTGAAGCCGGAGAAAAGAATGGTGAGCTCAAACATGACTGGGAAGAACGCCGCAGTCGTGAAGATGTTCGCCGGCTTGCCCTGCACGATGGTCGGATAGAGTCCGACTTGCGTGGTGTAAGCAAGCGTGATCGCCGTCAAAAAACCGGTGAGGCCACCGATGAAGACGAAGTAAGGAAGGATGGAACGCTTGATCCCCATCGCATCATCAAGGCCGTGGATTGGATACGGTGAGTAACAATCCCATTTCTTGAATCCTGCATCGCGGACCTTTTCAGCAGCTTTGTAGAGCTGTGAAGCATTTTTAAATTCGGCTAAGTAGCCGTAAACTCTGCGGACTTTCGTGCTCATGCCTTCTTAGTCGTGGGGGTTGATCCATCGAGCCCAGCCTCTTTGGCAGCTCCTTTAGGATTTTCGTGAATTTCGTATTGGTAAGCTTCGATCAACTCGATGCCGTCATCAGGATGGGCCTTCTTGTCCTCATCGTGAGCGTCGCTCTCTTTGAGGGTCCACTTGACCTCTGCAATGTTGATGCAGGGAAGGAAGCGGAGGAACAGAAGGAAAAGCGCGAGGAACATCCCGATCGTTCCGACGAAGGTCAGGACATCGACGCCACTTGGGCTATAGGTTTTCCAATCACCTGGCAGCCACATACGGGCCAGAGTGGTGACAATGATCACGAAGCGCTCGAACCACATTCCGATGTTTACACACATTGCGACGGCCATCACGACCCAGAGGTTCTCACGCATTTTCTTGAACCAGAAGATCTGGGGAGAAAGAACGTTGCAACTCATCATTGCGTAGTAAGCCCACCAGTATGGTCCATCGATTCGGAAGAGGAAGGCGGCTCCCTCATATTTCGCACCGGAGTAGAACGCGATGAAGAGCTCCATCAAGTAAGCATATCCCACGATCGTTCCGGTCAGGAGGATGATCTTGGCCATGTTATCGATGTGCTTCATCGTGATCATATCGTGCAGACCGTAGAGGGCCCGTGCGGGAATCATGATGGTGAGAACCATGGCGAAACCACCGAAGATGGCGCCAGCCACGAAGTAAGGCGGGAAGATGGTGGTGTGCCATCCGGGAACCACCGAGGTGGCGAAGTCAAAGGAAACGACCGAGTGCACCGAGAGAACGAGCGGAGTCGAAAGAGCAGCGAGAAGGAGGTAAGCCATCTCGTAGTGACTCCACTGACGGTTACCACCGCGCCAGCCGAGGGAGAAAATGCCATACATGAACTTCCGGATGCCAGGCTTGCAACGATCACGGATCGTAGCGAGGTCAGGAACCATCCCGAGGAACCAGAAGATCAGAGAAACGGTGAAGTAGGTAGAAACCGCGAAGACGTCCCAGAGGAGTGGCGACTTGAAGTTCTGCCAGATCGCGTTCGAGTTCGGAATCGGAGCGAGGAACCAAGCCATCCAAACACGACCGACGTGGAAGGCTGGGAAGATACCCGCGCACATCACGGCGAAAATCGTCATCGCCTCAGCCGCTCGGTTAATCGAGGTGCGCCAGTTCTGACGGGTGAGAAAGAGAATCGCGGAGATTAGAGTTCCAGCGTGGCCAATACCAATCCAGAAAACGAAGTTAACGATAGGCCACCCCCACATGACGCGGTTGGTGTTTCCCCAAACTCCAACACCGGTCGAAACCAAGTAAGTCAGGCCGCCGACCACTCCAACGAGAGCGATGAGGGCAGAGGGAATGAAAAGAATCCACCAGAGAAGGGGCTGACGCCCTTCGACCACCCCGCAAATACGCTCGGTGATCCAGTGGTAGGAACGGTTGTTGAGAATCAACTTCTCGCGCTCTAGCACGGGAATTTTCACCTTGGAAGAGGCGTTCTCAGACTGTGTGGTCGCTTCGGACATAAGTTCAGTCGCAGGAAAGGATTAGTGAATGTTGATGGTAGCCTGGCCGAGATACTTGGCGTCAGGCATATCGGGATTTGGATTCTTCACACGGGCGAGGTAGCTCGTGCGTGGACGGGTGTTGATGTATTGAAGTAAATCGTAGTTACGGGGGCTCCCGTCGATCTTCTTGTAGTCATCACCTTTAATGATTTTGACGGAATCGAGGACGTTTCCTTTTGCACGGACCACCTTCGAGTCGTTCTCGAGAAGGTTACCGAAGGAAATGGCGCTCGTTGGGCAGGCATCCTGACAGGCGGTTTTGACGCTGTCTTTCTTGACCCGGAGGTCTTTGATGCGGTCAACCTTGACCTCGTAAGACTTCTTACCAGATTCGTAGGTGTTGACCTTAACCTGCTGCTTTTGCTTGATCTTGGCGGATTCGAGACGCTGGACACAGTAAGTGCACTTCTCCATCACGCCGCGCATGCGGACCGTGACGTTCGGGTTGCGCTGAAGGTGTGGAGCTTCGCCAACCTGCTTCTCGCCGAAGGGTCCCTTGTAAAGGTTGCCTTTGATGATTGGGTTGCGCTTGTTGTAGTCGAAGAAGTTGAAGCGACGCGCCTTGTAGGGGCAGTTATTCGCGCAGTAACGAGTTCCGATACAGCGATTGTAAGCCATCGCATTGAGGCCCTCCTCGGTGTGAACGGTGGCGTTGACGGGGCAAACTGTTTCGCAGGGAGCCATCTCGCACTGAACACAAGCGACAGGCTGAGGAATGGACTCAGGGTTCTGTGTGATCCAAGCTGGATTCTCTTTCGCCTTGTTGACGTGGCCATGCTCGACAGGATTCTCTTGAGAAGCGAAGTAGCGATCCATGCGGATCCAGTGCATTTCGCGGCCCATTGCAACCTGTTCTTTGCCAACAACGGGGATGTTGTTCTCAGACTGACACGCTACGAGACACGCATTACAGCCGGTGCAAGTGTTGAGGTCGATCGCCATGCCCCACTGGTGGATCTCATCAGCGAGGTGAGTTTTGGCGGCGAGCTTCTTACCGTCTTTGTCCTCTGGACCTTTGGCCCAGTTGTCACTGCCTTCTGGCTTGTAGAGGGAAATATTGGGAGGAGCATGGGAGTCCATGCCCTGCTTCTTGACCTTCT
>JALZWJ010000088.1 GCA_023300065.1 Akkermansiaceae bacterium | reverse complement strand
ATGAAGGAGTGATGGCGAGCGGTCGCCTCGAACGCCGTAACGCTACTCCTTCGGAATACCTCCAGTGTATGGCACTCCAGCTCGCGGACTCTGGTGACAGACGCTCTGGGGACTGGACGCCGATCCTAGCTCGATGAGAGTGACTACGGAGTTTGTTGAAATTTCTGAGGAGAATGGAGAGGAGCTCGGCTTCGATTGGAGCGTGGAACTGTATGCTTCTGAGTGAATCTCTTTAGTTTATGGCCACCGCTGCCGCTGCCGCTGTCGCTGTCGCTACCGAGGGAGGATTTTTTTTTGGTAGGCCTTTGCCACCGCTTCGGGGGCATTGTTGACATTGAGTTTTTCGTAGATACGCCGGAGATAGGTCGCGACGGTATTGCTGGAGATTTTGAGATGCTCGGAGATTTCTTTTTGGACTTTCCCTTCGGCGATGAGTTTTAGGATTTCTAGCTCACGGGCTGCTAAGGAGGTTTTTAGCCCGATTTTCTTTGAGGGATCTTTGACCGCATTGAAAAGATAGGATGCCACTTGAGGATCGATGATGGATCCACCATTCACAACGATTCGGATTCCTTCGAAGATCTGTTGTCGTGTCGAATCTTTTAGGAGGTAGCCGCTGGCTCCTGCCGAAATCGCAGCGAGAACATCGGCCTCTCGGTCAGATTGAGTGAGAGCGATAACGGGAGTGTCTGGAGCGGTTTGAGCAAGTAAGGGAATGGCCTTGATTCCTGATAATCCAGGGAGGTTGAGGTCGAGCAGGATGAGTGTGGGTAGGGGAGGTTTTTCAATTTTTTCGAGATGATTGATGGCTTCTTCAGCAGTTCCAAACATGCCGCTGATGGCGATATCCGTTTCCCTTTTTACGGCCAAGGAAATCGTTTCCCGATATTCTGGGCTGTCCTCGACGAGGATGATTTGGATCGTTCGGGTCATTTGTCGTTAGTGCCAATGAGTGATCAAAGAGTGATCTAGAGCTATGCCTGCTTTATTCTTCGGAGCCAATTTAAAATTCGATGTTTTGGGTGCTTGAGCTGAAGTGTGATTCGGGTTCCTTCGTTTGACGGAGTTTCGACCTTGACCTGGGCTCCCATCAGGTGCGCCCGCCGCTTGAGGGCGGGAGGGGGTTGGGAGTGCTCGCTTTGCGGGATGCCCACTCCATTGTCACTGATGATGAGGCAGATTGTCTGTTTGTCGGCCGTGAGATGCGTGCTCACTTGGCTGGCGCTGGAGTGTCGACAGATGTTGATCAGGGCTTCTTTGTAGAAGAGGAAAAGGTCAATGCGTGCTCGAGGGGGGAAGGTCTTGACCCATTGCTCACCCTCGACGGAAAAGTGATGCTCGAAATTTCCACCAATGCGTTTGGCTGTTCGTTCCATATCCTGAATGAGTCCAATGAAGAGCCCCTTGGACTCCAGCATATCGGTGCAGTAGCGAATGGCGGTGGTTGTCCGTTTCGAGAGTCCTAAGATGCGGTGGTGCAGCTCTTTTCGCTCTTCCTGAGAATCCGTGTCTTTAGCGAGGTCGCTGAGCATGGAAATGGAGTGAACATTTGCGCCGAGTTCATCGTGGAGATCTGCGGCAAATCGTTCTTTGATCCTTGCTACTTGTCGCAGATGGATCAGGCGGTAGAGGATGATGATCAGGAAAATTCCGGCGATGAGGGTCACGGCGAGGAGGTTGAGGCGATTCAGGTTTATTTTCTGACGATCGTAGCGGTGGCTGAGTTCTGCCATGACCATAGTGCGTTCTTTTTCTAAATCGTGTCGCCGGGCAAGTTCTTGCATCCATTGACGAATGGGGAGGATCTCTCCGTAGTAATTACGTCCGTCGGTCAGCTTTTTTAATTGGTTAGAATAGATAGGATCAGGATTGATTGTCATTGGGATGCCAAGGGCGACATTTTTTCCGGCGGATAAGATCTCGATCTCGGCGAGTGCCATGTAGGGTTCTTTTTTGACTCCGTTATTTAAGAGGTATGGCTCTAGAATTTTAAGGCGAATGAAACGGCATTGGGTGGGAGGGACATTCCATGTCAGGATGGGATGGATCTCGTAAATGGAGGAGGGTCGGTAATCTACAAGTAGAACCGCATCTGAGAAATCAGGCTGGATTGCTGCTTCGATCTGGAGGTGCTTAGGCATCCCATAATCCGCGGTGTACGTTTGAGGAACGGTGTCGCTCAGCTCCATGGCGTGCAGATTGATTTGAGAAATGGAAAGAGGTTCTTCGAGGTCAATGGCTAAGGCTGTCTGGTTAGAGGTGTGGGTGAAAATTGTGAAGGCCCCGCTTGGCTCACCTCTGGAACCATCCATCAAGTAGGGAACCGATCCATCTGTCAAAAAGTGGAGGTTCCAGGCGGGCCTGAGATCGGCGAGATTAGAGGAGCTGGTGAGGGGGCGTCCTAGGGCGATGTTTTGTGATCCGCTAAAGATCATCAATTCAGAGAAATTCAGAATGAATTTCGAACTTATCCCTTGGGCGGTCAGACGATCAACCTCTATCCTGATCCACGAAGCCGTGGTGGGTGGACATGGGATCACGAGTGGGGCGAGGCGTGGCAAGAGGTCATCGGCCTCGGTATAGGAGGCGATCTGCTGACCTTCTTTTTCATGACCGCTCCCTGCAATGATTCTAAATTCCAGAGGGAATCCATTCGCGGAAAAGACCGATTCCTTGGATCGCCAAAGAAAAGGGACAATCACGATTTCATCGATCTGGAAGTCGCCCCCTAGTTCGATTTGGAGCCACAATTTTGAGTTGCTGAATTCTTGGGGGGCTGATTGGTATCCGACGGCTCCTGCGCCGCCACGGAGCTGGAGAGGAGCGAGCTGTTCGAGCTCAGAGTTGATCTCTACTAAGCGCTCTTTAAGTGTGTTGAGAGATTTATCTTTGAGTGTGGTTTTAGCGGGCAGGGGGGGCGCCAACAGGGTGAAAATTAAGAGAGGGATCAGCTGCACAGAGCGGTTGTATCATGGAATCTAATTTAATTCACCTCTCAAGATACTAAAGGAGAGAGCTTGTCATTAAATTTAATGAC
>JALZWJ010000087.1 GCA_023300065.1 Akkermansiaceae bacterium | reverse complement strand
GGCTCGGCATTGACGAAGCCGCTGAGCGAGACGATGCGGGTGATTTGGTCCAGCGATCCCAGCTCTGCTTTTAAGACTGCGAGGCGTGTCAGGATGGCGAGGCGGGAGGCCTTTTTGGCGCTTTCTAAATCACACTCACTTGGGACTTTACCGAGGTATTTTTCATCCCCCACGATGGGGAGCCCGCCGGAGAGGTGGAGGAGGTTCCCGGTGCGGACCACATTGAGGTAGGAGCCAATCGGGGTGGCTGCTTCAGGGAGGGTGAGGCCGAGGTCGGCGAGTTTTTCTTCAGGAGTCATGCGAGTTATTCGGTAGGTGCTAGCGGGGCCTTTGGTTTGGTGTATTCGTTCGTGAAGAGAGCTACGAACTTTTTTCCATCTCTGGTGAGTTTGGCGCTGCGGCCAGTGCCGGTGAGGCGTCCACGGGTGTAATATTCATGCTTCGAGCGGGTGGTGCGCACGTAAGTGACGGTGGGTTGGGTCACTTCACGGTGGCTGGGCACGACGGTTAGCGGGATGCCTGAGTCGGTGAAGGCGATCTCCCATGATGCGCTCTGGGCTGAGTGGTTTCCTTTTTTGAGGAAAGGGTAGCGCTTGGTGATTTCAAGCTGCTCAGTCCGGGGGACGGCGACCTTGAAGTAGGGTGAGGCACTTTCTAGGAAGGCTGGGATGGTGAGTGAGGGGTTCGACTTCTCGGCGAGGAAGAGCGAGGCGATGTCGATCCCGATGAGGTTCCGCCCATCATGGATGCCGTGACCGCTGACTCCGCCGACCCAGTCGGCAAAGTTCTCTGTGGAGAGCATGCAGAGTTCTAGGTGGAGGTGAGCGCGGGTTTTATTAATACCATCGCCGGTGTAGCCCATCGTGCCAATGGGGGAGCCGCCGAGGACGCGCTGACCAAGGTCCACATCCGCCTTAGCGAGGTGAGCGTAAAGGCTGTAGAAGGGGCCGTATCCCCAGTCGTGTTTCACGACGGCGTAAATTCCGTAGTTACTGCCGCCACGGTTCTTGTTCACGTGCACCACTTCGCCGTTGGCGATGGACCGGACTTCATCGAGTGGGTTACCCACGCGGTCACGCTTGGTGGGTTTGATGTCTAAACCTTCGTGGAATTTAGTGGCGATGACGCCTTCCTTCTCGGTTTTGATCAAGTCCCGGACGAAGCCATATTGACCAGCAGTCCAGACTTCTGAGGAACTCCGGTAGACGAACATGTAGAAGTCTTCAGGCTTTCCATCAAAGATGGCGCGGTTATCGGTCGGGAGGACGAGCTTCAGCGGCTCAGCAGCTTGGAGCGCGAGGGGAAGCAATAAGAGGATGTGGAGGAGTTTCATCTTTAGGACCTGCGGCGATTGCGTTCTTTCTGGGCTTCTTTATCAAGCTTGATGGCCTCTTTACGTTGTTTTTCGTGGCCTTTGAGGCGCTTTTTCCACTCTTTACGAGTTTCACCGGTAAAGGGCATTTTGTATTCGAAGCGGATGATCTCGCTCTGTTTGATCCCTTGCCAGATGACGAGCTTACCATCAGTGACGGGAGCATCGATGAAGACTCCATCGACCGGGCGGCCATTGAGCATGGCGACGAGCCATTTCCCTTGGTGTTGTGTCGTGATGGCCGCGATACGGGTCTTAGCGGCGATGCTAAAGGTAAAGACGGCACCGAATCCACCCACTTTATCGGGGAAGTGTTTGAGGGAGACGATTTCTTTGGTGAAAGTAAGAGGGCTCTTTTTGAAGAAGCGCTTTTTGTTCCCCATGTCGAGGGGGAGGACGATCTTAGGCCCGTCGGAGGAATCCCCTTCGAGGTGGAAGGTGAGACGGTTTTTTTCAGGCCGCTTCCCCATGCCAGAGGCTGCGGGGAGAGCGAGAGTCACGGCAAGGAGGCCGATGAGAGTTCTGCGAGTCATGATTAGGTTTTGTTTAGGGGGCTGGACAGAAAGGGTTATTCTTCTTTTCATTGCCGATGCTGGTCTGAGGACCGTGTCCGGGAAAGACTGCCGTTTCGTCGGGCAAAATATAGAGCTTTTGGCGGATGGAGTCGAGGAGTAGCTCATGGTTCCCGCCGGGGAGATCAGTGCGGCCGATGCTGCCTTGGAAGAGGGCATCTCCAGCGAAGAGGAAGGCCTCGGAAACAAGGTGAAAAGAGAGGGAGTCTGGCGAGTGGCCCGGGACGTGAGCGAGGTCGAATTGGTAGCCTCCGACCTCGAGGGTGGAATTCTCGCCGATGACCTCGTCCACCTCATAAGGTGGGATGTCCACCGGGATGCCCATTTCACGAACCCGCTTTTCCATGATGATCTCTGGCGCGTAGGCTTGGAAGGCGCAGACCTTTGCTCCATCAGCACGGAGTGCGGCGGTGTCTTCGACGTGGTCGAAGTGCTGGTGGGTCAGAAGGAGGTGGGTGGGCTTGAGCGATTTTTCTCGGAGGAAGTCCGCGATGCCGGGAGGGGCATCGATCACGAGGCAGGTGCCATCGTCATTTGCGAGAATGTAACCGTTTGTCTGGACGTAGCCGCCCGTGTGGATGAGGAGGTTCATGAGCGGAGGGAGTCGATGGCGGGTGCGATGGCAGCGGCCGGGATGGCGCTGCACGTGATGCCGTTTCCGGGTCGATCTAGGAGGACGAAGGTGCGCTTGCCACCGGAGAATTTTTTATCGCGGGAGAGTTTTTCAAGGACGAGGTCGGTGGAGATGTCGTCCGGTAAGATGAGTGGGAGTTGGAAGTGGGCGAGGAGTTTTAAAATACGCTCGCTCGCGGCGGGGGCTAGCCCGGCGTGGTCTTCTGAGAGTCGGAGGGCGGCGCGGATCCCGAGGGAGGAGATGATCGCTGCGGTTCTCTTACGGTCGAGGATCTCAACGCGGTAGCTAGAGCCAAACCCCTCCGCTACTCCTGCTAAAGAGACCTCCAGGACCCCCACCCCGACGGCTGGTTCGGCCTTGAAGCGCGCGACGAC
>JALZWJ010000086.1 GCA_023300065.1 Akkermansiaceae bacterium | reverse complement strand
AGTGCCCCTAGAGCGCTTCTACGAAGTCGCACACATCCTCGACACGAAGAAAGTGATCGGCCGCTTTTCCACCTTCCTTGAGCACGTCAAACCATCCGACACTGGCAAGCGCGTGACTCGTTTTAATGGTCTCTTCCACTGGGCGGTGCCCAAGGGCCGAGAGGTGGAGGCTGGCAGTGAAGTGGGCCGCCACCACTGCATGACCCATGCTTATTGGCGTGAGGGCGGGCCGCAATTCGGCAATGTGAACGTGATGGGTGTGGTCCACGGCACAGAAAAAGACAAGGTGATGGAGCACAAGGCAGCGATCGATAAACACCTCGAATCCATCGGCATCCCGGTGAGCTACACCAATGTGTTCTGGGGTGGGCGCTCTGAAATCGTCCCCTCCGAGATCTCCCCAAAGATCTACCGTGAGTGGCACGAGGAATACGGAGATCAATAAAGCTTACAATCCGGCACAGTCTCTCAAAGCACTCTCAATCTCTGGGTGGGTGAATTGAAACCCACTCTGGAGAAGTTTGTCCGGCACCGCTCGGGTGCTAGCTAGCAGGCCCTCTTCCGCGAACTCGCCCAACACCAGCTTCAACATAAAAGCTGGTGCGGGGAGGATGGTAGGCCGCCGCAGCACCTTCCCGACCGTTTTCGTAAAATGCGCATTCGTGGCAGCCCCAGGAGCGACGAAATTAACGGGGCCTGAGAGATCATTTTCCAAGCAGTGGATGATGCCATTGATCTCATCAGTAAGATGGATCCAAGGCATCCATTGTTTCCCATTACCGAGACTCCCCCCAATCCCCAGCTTAAAAATCCCGCTCATTTTTTGCCAAGCTCGACCTCCCTGCCCCAGCACCACACCGGTGCGAAGCAAACACACGCGCACTGACGTGGCCCCTGCGCAGGCATCTTCCCAATCGCGGCAGAGCTCGGCGAGATAGCCGATCCCGGCAGGCTCTGATTCTGAAAGTTGCTCGTCCCCTCGGTCACCATAAAATCCAGTCGCAGAGGCATTCAGGAGAACTTTGACCTCAGAGGTGGCGAGAGCCTTCACTAAATCTTGAGTCAGATCGACTCGGCTTTTCCGAAAAGCGATTTTACGTGCCTTGGTCCACCGTTGGTCAATCGCCTCCCCCGCTAAATTTACTACGGCGTCTAGGCCCTCTAGGTTGATCTGGCCCTCCCCATTCCATTGCCGCCACTTTATCTCATCGCCCTCACGTTGAGATCTAGAAAACCCAGTGACTTCCCAGCCGCGTTCGCAGAGAGCCTTGGCCAAGTGCCCGCCCAACCAACCTGAGGCTCCGATTATTCCGACATTTTTTGAGATCATAGTGAGACGTGCGAAGCTATCCTGCTTTTCCGACAAATCCAGCGAATCCTATCGACACATTTTTGCCAACTTCCTAGCCTCCACACGGTTCCATGAGTCGCTTCCTCCTAATCTTATCTTTGACCGCGCTTTCCGCTTCCGGTCAGGAAGGCATCGGCCCCTTGCCCGCAAATTTACTCCCGCCTGGAGGCTTGCCCGACCCGAAAGTCCTCCCCGAACCTCTGCCCACCCCGATCCCCGAGATCAAGCCCCTCCCTGATGTCTTTGAGGACTTCCCGATCGAGCCAATCAAGCCCACCCAGGCCGCCATCAAGCCCCCCAATGATAACCCATTCGTGGGAATCTTGGACAAAGGCACAAGAAAGAAAACCGACACCACTTTACCTGCTAACATTCAAATCAAGGGAGACGACATCAGCCCTAAATTTGAGAACATCGATGGCCAGCAATCGCTGCGATTCAACGGGCGCATCACCCTGACCGCCAGTAATGGTTTTCAAGCCTTCGCTGATGATGCCATTTATAACTCCACCGAGAAATTCGTCAAACTGATCGGGAACGTTAGTATCTATCAAGGAGGCCTCTTGTATCGGGGAGAGTCAGCGGTCTACCACTATGAAACGGAGAAACTCGACACGAGAAACCTCCGCCTGGGCTTAGATCCCCTGCTGATGGAAGCTGGGACCTTCAAGAAAATAGAACATGAAGGACGCACCGTCTTGGTGGGTGAAGACTCAGGCATCACGACTCATGATGTGGAGAAGCCGGATTTTTGGATTCGCGCCGAGCGGACCACGGTGTTCCCCGGTGACCGGGTCATTTTTAAAGACTTCAAACTCCGAATCGGCGACCGCAACCTCTTCTGGCTCCCCTACCTCTCCCAACCGCTCGATGCTGACCTTGGCTACCTTGCCGTTCCCGGTGGCCGCTCAAACCTCGGCGTATTTGTGAAGAACCGCTATGGAGTCCTGCTCGGTGGAAAGCGGGACCCCGTCACCGGAGAAAATAAGGACGCGTGGCTTTTATCCCAATGGCACGCTGACTTTTACAGTAACCGTGGCCTCGGCCTAGGGCTAGATCTCTTCGATACCCGCCTTGATGATAAAGATCAATTTGGCTGGTTAAAACTCTACTACATCTACGATTTTGACCCGCAGCAAGAACGCGCTGGAGTCGACCGAGGAAGAGTCGACCCAAATCGCTACCGCGTAGAATTTAACCACCGTAAAGAGATCTGGGAGAGCGAAGCCGCAAAATACACTTTTGACGCAGACCTCACCTTACTCAGTGATCAATATTACCTAGAAGACTTTGACCCCTCTCTCTTTCGCATCAACCGGGCACCGAACAACTATCTCGGGGTCGCGCGGCGTAACGCCAATAGCTTGACGACTTTTGGCACCCAGATCCGGCTTAATAACTTCTACCAAAGCACGGCTCGTCTCCCCGAACTCACCCACGACTGGATTCGACAGCCATTTTTAAACAGCTCAGTCCTCTACGAGAGCCAAACCTCCCTGGGTATCTACGAGGAATTCCTCCCCAGCTTCCAGCGGGACGATTTGAGAGAAGAGGCTGGCTCCCTCCTCGCAGGTGATCCTCGCATTGATGAGATTGATGGCCTCCTTGATGACCGGGGCTTTGCCCGCTTTCACACTTACCATGAATTTTCACTTCCGCTGAAAGCAGGGCACCTAAACATCATCCCCCGGGTCGGCGCAGGCCACACGAATTATCAGGCCGTCCAAGGAGAGAGTAGCTCCACGAGCCGGACGCACCTCTCTGCGGGAGTCGATTTCTCCACGAAACTGACGCGCGCTTACCCGAACATCAGTAGCCAAAAATGGGGCCTCGATGGCGTTCGCCATATTATCGAGCCCTATACCTCCTTTAATTGGCTTGCCACCGATGAATTAGATTCTTCCTTTCAAACGATCGACCGCCTGAGCCCTACGACCCGCCCCAACTCCCGGCAAGTGGGCCGCTTCACCGCGATCGATGACCTCCAAGACTGGAGCGTCTTACGTCTGGGCATCCGCAACCGCCTCGTGACACGCCGCAATGGAGGGACTCATGACTGGTTAAACCTAGACACCTACATTGATGCTTTTTTCGAGGACCCCGAACTCAATCGTAATTTCTCGAACCTCTACAACGATCTCCGTTGGAATCCGACCCCTTGGTTTGAACTCGATCTGGAAACACAATTTCCCGTCTCCTCCGACGCAAACGGCAACGAGCTCGCCGCATCTTTCCGCTTCATGCCGTCGGATAACTTCGAGTTCAACATCGACTACCGTCACCTCAATGCCCACCCCATCTTGCGGGACTCAGACCGGATTGTTTTAGAGAGTTTCGCCCGTCTGAACGAATACTGGGGCATCGGAACGCACCATCGTTTTGAACTCGAAGATGACACCCTCGAATTACAGCAATACAATCTCCACTATGACTTTGATTCCTTCGTAGGATCCTTGGGTTTCTTCCATCGAAACAACCAAGACCAAGACGAATACGGCGTCATTCTAAGTTTCGGGATTAAGGAAATTCCAAGCCTTTCCTTGCCAATCGAAATTGGCGCGGAATGATAGCGGCATGAGCCAGCTTTCTCCGACCGACCTCCTCACGCAACTTCAGTGGCGCTACGCCACCAAGCAATTTGACGCCTCCAAAGAGATCCCCTCAAATACTTGGGACATGCTTGAGGACTCACTCGTCCTCACCCCCTCCTCTTTCGGGCTTCAACCTTGGCATTTTTTCGTGATCCGTAGCCAGGACCTAAAAGAAGAACTCCTCCCTCATTCTTGGGGGCAAGTGCAGGTGACCGACTGCTCACACTTCGTCGTCATG
Organism: Akkermansiaceae bacterium; assembly: GCA_023300065.1. GTDB lineage: Bacteria > Verrucomicrobiota > Verrucomicrobiia > Verrucomicrobiales > Akkermansiaceae > SW10. The sequence goes on along the minus strand of JALZWJ010000086.1, from coordinate 3,741 downwards.
GCGGCCAAGACCACCATGACCGAAACCGATATCGATCATTTCTTAAAACGCACCACCGCTCTCCGTGGAGGCGAGATTGATGCCCTGAATCCCTACCGCGACATGATGGTCGGTTTCACCAGCCAAATGGATGACGCCGCAAAACTCCAGTGGGCCAAACACCAGGCCTACATCGCGCTCGGACAACTCATGACGAGCGCCGCCGTCCTAGGCATCGATGCCTGCCCGATGGAAGGCATCATCCCAGCGGAATACGATCGTATCCTGGGGCTCAAAGAAAAAGGGCTGACCACCACAGTCGCATGCGCCCTAGGTTATCGTGCAGAAACTGATAAATACGCCGCCGCACCGAAAGTCCGCTTTGAGAAAAGCGAGGTCTTAACGACGCTCTAAAATCGCCTTGTAATGAGTCCCAAAAGCGGGCTTTACCTGAACGACTCCCGCCGCAGAGACATTGAAGATTACCTTGGAAATCGAATCGAGTTCCGCGCTATTCTTTCGCGCGCCCCTCAACCCAATCTGAATCGTGCCACGAGTCTCGCTGTAGTTCACATTCACCGCGTTGCGAAGATGCTCTACGGCCTCCCCTTCCGCCAGGCCAAGCTTCGAAGCATACTCCGAATCCTCCACAATTATCTGAAGCGCATCATCTCGCTGTAAGACGGCAGTGAAGGTATTAACCCAGTCGTCCACCACCTCTCGCTCGATCCCTTGCACTGAAAAAGGAATGCCGCGAAAACCAACCGCATTCATCTTTTTCGTATACAAGGCAAAGATCCCTCCTCCCAAAAGAAGGAGAATAAAGATGGCTAAAAGAGCTAATTTCTTGCTGTTCATGGCTAATTGTTAGCATCTAGACATCTTACGGTCATGAACTTTTTCCAGAGAGGCAAAATTCTTGCCTCCCCCGCGCCTTCCCCCCACCGTCTCCCGTCATGGACTTTCCAGCCACCACGGCGCGCCTCGAGACCCTCGCACACGAATTTGACACCATCCTAGATCCCATTCCGGATTCCCCGGTAATCAGTGTCCAAATCTGGGTCGAAACCGGCTCCCAGCACGAAAGCGCCCTCGCCGGAGCAGGAATTTCACACCTCCTTGAGCACATGGTCTTTAAAGGAACCGACCGCTTCACCGGCGAGGCTCTCTCGCAAGAAGTGCAAGCCGCCGGCGGCCAATGGAATGCCTACACCAGCTTTGATCGCACCGTTTACTACATCGACGGGCCCGCCAAATCTCTCGACCTCTTCCTCTCCGCCCTCATCGAGATGGTCTTCCGCCCCGCCTTCCCAGAGAACGAATACGAGAAAGAAAAAGACGTTATTCGTCGCGAAATCGCAATGGGCCTGGACGATCCAGACTCCGTAGCCTCCCAGCTCCTCTTCCGCACCAGCTTCCAGCGGGACCACCGCCGCCATCCCGTCATTGGCCACCTCGACCTCTTCAATGCCATCTCTTATGAAGAGATGAAAACCTACCACGCTGCAAAATACCGGACCCATAATTCTTTCCTCGTTCTCTCCGGCGGCTTCGACCCTGCCGAGGCACGCACCATCGTGGAACGGGAGCTTGATAAAGGGTTCCGCCCGCCCGCCGCCTTCCCCATCGTCTGTCCCACCGAGCCCCGCCAGATTGGCTCGCGTCGAGCCCAGCGTCCCTTCGCTATTCCCAATACTCACCTCAGCCTCACCTGGCAGACCCCCGGCCTCACTCACCAAGATGCCCCTGCGCTAGATCTCCTCTCCATCATCCTCGGTGGTGGTCACACCTCCCCGCTCTACCGCGTGATCCGTGAAGAAAAAAACCTCGCTCACTCCGTCGGCTCCTACAGCTGGCTGCCTGCCGATGGACCCGGCATCTTCACCGCCTACGCCGAAGTCGAACCAGAGAAAGCGGAACAAGTTGAGCAAGAAATCTTAGACCAGATCCAAGCCCTCGCCGGTTCTGATTTGACCCGTCCCATGGCACGCGCCTTCCGCCAAGTCGCTTCCCAACAATTCAAAACGCTCACCACCGCTTCGGGCCGCGCCTCAGATCTCGCCTCGAACTGGCATAGCGCACGGGACCTAAACTACACCCGCACGGCCATTCAAAATCTCGCCGCCGTCTCTGAGGCGGACCTCCGTCGAGTCATCTCCACCTACCTCACGCCAGAAAACCTCAGCGTCACCAGCCTTGTCCCAGAGGGTGTCGCCGCCGCGCCCCCGCAATCTAAAGCCAACGCCAAAAGCGGTGAAATCATCGAGCACACCCTCTCGAATGGCCTTCGTATCCTCCTCCAGCGCGATGCCACCGTCCCCGTCGTTTACAGTCAGACCGTCCTCCTCGCGGGCTCCCTCTCGGAGACTCCTGCCACCGCCGGGCTCAATAGCCTCCTCTCCCGCGTTCTCACAAAAGGAACTACGACCCGTGACTCTCTCACCATCGCAGAAACGCTCGAAGACCTCGGCGCCAGCCTCGGTGCCTCAGGAGGAAATAACACCTTCATGCTCTCCACCTATTGTCTGCGTGATGACCTCTCAACTCTCATCGACCTCCTCGGCGACGTCATCACCGAACCCAGCTTCCCGACCGATGTAATCGACCGCGAACGCTCCGCCATGATCGCCGGTCTCGAAGAACTTTTAGAAGACCCCGCCAGCCGTGCCTTCCGTGAAATGCGGACCCAACTCTGGGATGGCCAAGGCTACGGAGTCCCCTCCTCAGGCACCCTCGAAACCCTCCCCACCATCGATCGCCTCGTCCTCACAGCCCAACACTCCCGCTACTTCGTCGCCAGTAATATGGTGTGCGCCTTCTTCGGCGACCTGGACCCTGAGACCACCATCGCGGAACTTGAAAAATCCCTCGGCCAAATCCCCACCGGCACCCCTCCCACCCTTACCGATCTCGTCACTGCAAAGGCCGGAGAACACGCCCTGCAACTCGACAAAGAACAAGCCGTCATCGCCATCGGCTTCCCCGGCCTCGCCCAAGACGACCTACGACGCGATGCGCTAGAGCTAATTGACGCCTATTGCTCAGACATGGCCGGCCCCCTCTTCACCCGCATTCGGGAAGAGCTTGGCCTCGCCTACTACGTCAGCACCTCGCAGTTCCTTGGCCTCAATACCGGCCTCTTTGCATTCTACCTTGGCACCGCGCCGGACCAGCTAGAAGTGGCACGCCGGGAGCTCCAAGGTGAGATCGATAAACTCGTCGCCGAGGGCATCCCCGCCGATGCCCTAGAGCGAGTCAAAGCCAACACCGAAGCGCGGGAGGCCCTCCGCAACCAGAGTCCCTCAAGCCGCGCCCGCATGTCTGCGCTCGATGTCCTCCTCGGAGAAAGCGCCACCCATCACCTCACCCAAAGCGACCGCCTCAACGCCGTCACCGCCGCCGAGATACACGACGTAGCAAAAGAACTCTTCGCCGAAGGAAAAGCCACCATCGTCACCGTCTCGCCACCGCAGAAAAGCAAGTAGCGCTTGCTCAATCTCGCAAGGCCTCCACCAAAATCGGAGTCAACTTGCGCGTAAAATCCGCCGCGGCCTCTTCCGTCAAATGGTAAAGAGTGTCCGCGAAAAGGGACTCATCATCACTGCAACCGTGCTCAGGAATCTGCAGCATCACCACCCCAGGAACCCGCCTCTCCAGCTCTTCCCTAAAGGCCCGTTTCCTCGCCCGATTTTCGGCTAAAACAGATTCGTCTGTCAGCTCCACCGGCATCAGATAACACAGCGTCACCCCTGTGGCAGCATA
>JALZWJ010000085.1 GCA_023300065.1 Akkermansiaceae bacterium | reverse complement strand
AGTTCCGCAACTCAAGCCTCTGTTTCATCCCGTCCATCTGGGCTTCTGAAATCTGCGTCATCCGCAAAATCTGCGTAAAAATTCCCCGCCCAAACCAAACCCCCAACCTCCTTCTCTAGAACCCCCACAGAACCTCGCGCGCTACGCATGCTTGCGATTCGCAGGCGGATAGTATGAAATCCAGCCGTGCTCGATGTTCTCGCTACCTATGTCCACGATTTGGACCCTGTCATTTTCTCGATTAGCGAGAAGATCAAACTCCGTTGGTATGGGCTCTCCTACGTTATGGGGTTTATGGCGGGGTATGTTATTTTGCTGAGGCTCGCGCGGCGGAACCTCTGGAATGTGGAGGAGGAAAAGGTGGGGGATGTCGTGACTTACACCGCGATCTTTGGGGTCTTTCTTGGCGGGCGCATCGGCTACGTGCTTTTTTACATGATTCCTCGCGATGGGTTGGATGCCGTTCTGGCAGATCCCCTGACAATCGTGCGGGTGTGGGATGGTGGCATGGCCTCGCACGGGGGGATTCTGGGGATCATGTTTTTCACCCTCTTCTATGCGTGGAAGAATAAGATTTCATGGCCTGGGATGGGGGATGGGATCGCGATTGTGGCCCCGCTCGGCGTCTTCTTCGGCCGCATGGCGAACTTCATTAACGGGGAGCTTTATGGGACGACCACCGACGAGAGTAAGTGGTGGGCTGTCAAATTCCCCAAATCCCTTTACGAGGGTGACGGCGAAAACATCCAGGCCGCGTTGCGCCAGGCCGCTGTTGCCGATCCCGAGAGAATCGGGCCGATCCTCGCGCCTTATGGTCAATCTGATGGAGGGTTTGCTCTTCCTCGGTGGGTCTTTGAAACTCAGATTGAACCAATCGCACGGGAGAATCCTGCCGTCCTGCAAGCCTTCGCAGACCACACTCCGGCACGCCATCCTTCTCAGCTTTATGAAGGAGTCCTAGAGGGGCTCGTCATCTTTCTCATCCTTTACGGGATGAGAGTGGCCTTCCCTCGCTTATGGCATGGCGTGATTTCAGGCGTCTTTTTCATCCTCTACGCCATCTTCCGCATCGGGGTGGAGAACGTCCGCCAACCAGATGCGGACGAGATCATGGGGGTCACGAAAGGGCAGTTTTATTCCTTCTTCATGATCGCGATCGGGATTGGGTTTTTGCTCTACGCTTGGAAGACGCGTAAGAGTCTCAAGACCGCCGGAGTCCCGCTAGACTCAAATTGAGTTGACTTCCGTCGTCATGGTAGGAAAATCCTACCGTGACGACGACGATAGCAACAAAGGGGCAGATCGTGATCCCCAAGAGCATCCGAGATCGCCTAGATATCGGAGTAGGAGATGATTTTGAAATCTGGGCTGACGAAGGAGGCGAAATCATCCTGCGACCTCTTGGTGGCAAAAAAAACGCGGGTCTGGTCGATCATCTCTGCGCCGCTCCTGAAGAATTGGAGATCCCAAAGCGTTCCGTTGAAACGGCGAAGCCCATTGAATTTTAGGCATGAACTATCTGGTCGATACCAATGTCATTTCGGAAACGATGAAGGATAACCCCGAGCCGAAGGTCTTGGCTTGGATGGCTAAAAACGAAGCTCACATTTATCTCTCAGTGGTGACGATTGGAGAGATTCGTTTCGGGATCGAGCGACTCACGGAGGGGAAGCGTAAGCTACGGTTCCAAGCGTGGCTGGAACGATTGAATGAGATCATGAGCGGTCGTATTCTCAGTTATAATCGAGCGACGGCTCACATTTGGGGGCAGATGCAGGCTGCCATGGAAAAGGAGGGGGAATTGATTCCGGTGGTTGATGGACTGATCGCGGCGACGGCCCAGCGTAATCAGTTGATAGTCGCGACAAGGAACACGAAGGATTTCGAACCCAGTGGAGTGGCTTGTGTGAATCCGTTTTTGTAGGCTGAGGAATGATGGCCCCGGATATCTGGTTGAGGGCGGGGAGGACACTTTCCAAAGTGTCTTTCCTTTGGGGGAATTGATCTTTGAATTTCGTGAGAACCATCGATAGAAGGGGGCATGCGGAAACGAGCAGGAGAAGCGCGGGATAATCGACATGCACGCCCCCGAGGTGAGCGTGAGGCGAAGCCACGAGGCGAGGGCGATTTGGGCGATATCTTAGAGGGGAAGAAGGCACCGCTTTTATTGATTTTAGACTGCGTGCAGGACCCGAATAATCTCGGGGCTATTCTCCGCACCGCCGATGGCGCGGGGGTGGATGCCGTCATCGCGCCGAAGGATAAGGCGGTCGGCCTGACCGATACGGTGCGCCGTGTTTCGGTCGGCGCTTCTGAGAGTGTTCCTTTTGTGAAGGTGACCAACCTGGCCCGCACGATGCGGGACTTGAAAGAGCGGGGTGTTTGGCTCGTCGGGACTTCTGACAAAGCGACGCAGTCATTGTATGAAACCGATTTGAAAGGCCCCATCGCAATTGTGATGGGCCGCGAGGGAGAGGGCATGCGCCAGTTGACCGAGAAGGAATGTGATTTCCTGATCCAATTCCCGATGAAGGGAAAAGTTGATTGCCTCAACGTCAGCGTCGCGACTGGTGTCTGTTTGTATGAAGCCGTGAGGCAGCGTGAGTCGTGAGAACCCGCATCATTTCTGATCTTCACCTAGGGCACGGGGCCTCGCGTCTGCGGGATCCCGAGATGTTGGCTCCCGTTTTGGACGGGATTGATCACTTAGTCCTCGCAGGTGATGTCTGGCAGCAACGCAAGGTGGGACCGGGGCAGAAAGAGGCCGCGCGGCTCTTTGAAAAACTCCTGAAAATGGCGGCAAGTCGAGGAGTCACGGTCGAGGTTTTACGTGGAAATCACGACCCCGAGGGTGGGGCCGCGGTCGCTTGGCTCGCCGAGCGATCCGTTCTCGTGACACATGGTGATGCCGTCTACGATGACGCCACCCCGTGGTCGCGTGAGATCGGGAGGCATCGGGCCGAGGTCGAAGCGGTCATTGCGAAATACGCGAGTCAAAGCCACCTTGCCGAAGCCTGCTCAAATCGCGCAAAAGAGATCGCCCTCACACTCAAGATCGTGCCTCTCCCAAAGCTTCCACCGCCTTTTAATTTCTTCGCCACCGCGCTCTGGCCACCAAGCCGGACCTTCGAGATGTTGCGTGTGTGGCATGGCATGGGTCGGCGAGGGCTCAAGTTTTTGGCCGATTCAGGAGAGGGCGCAAGCGTCCTGATCTGCGGCCACTTCCACCAAGCGGGGATCTGGGAGAACGCCGAACGCCTCATGATCAACACCGGATCCTTCATGAAAGGAAGCCGCCCATGGGCCGTCGATTTGAACTCTGGGAAACTGACCGCGAGGGAGCTGAAACTGGAGGGCGGAACTTTTATCCTAGGCGAAGTGAAAGGCCGCTGGATTTTGAGGGAGTGATGGCTAGGATACAGGCGAAT
>JALZWJ010000084.1 GCA_023300065.1 Akkermansiaceae bacterium | reverse complement strand
ACTTTAAGAAGTATCAGACTTCCTGAATCACCCCTCCCCTTTTCCAAAGAAACCTGTGACAAGCTCCACCCCGTCGTTCCCCCTCTACTCGCCCTCATGAACCTCACCCAACTCGTCACCGAACTCCGCGACTGGCTCCTCCACATGCTCATGAACGGCTAGGTCACCGTGGGGGCCGATGCTTGATCGCAAGGTGAGATTCACCACTTGACGAAAAGAGTTCAAAAGAACACTTTTAAATCCCCTTACCCAAGGTCTCATGCTCATCCTCTACACCACCGAAGACGGCAAAAGCGCCACCCAGTTACGCGCCAAAGACGAGACCGTCTGGCTCACGCAACTCGAAATCGCGGAACGCTTCGATGGCACGAAACAGAACATCTCACTTCACCTCAAAAATATCTTTGAAGACGGAGAGCTGGAAGCCTCGGCAACGGTCAAGGAATCCTTGACAGTTCAAACCGAAGGATCGCGAGAGGTCGAGCGCTCAATCACGCTCTACAATCTCGAAGCCAGCCTAGCGATCGGCTACCGCGTCCGCTCGCTCAGCACAGACTACGACAAAAGCGACAAGACAACCCACCTCTTCTTCCCCACCGTCCAGAAGACGGCAGCCTAATTCACATGCCCCTCATCCCATCCACCTACCGCGCCCCCTTCGGACTCCGAGGAGGACATCGCACCACGATCTACCCCACTCTTTTCCGGCGGGTTGGGACTCCGGTGATCGAACGGGAGCGGCTTGAGCTGGTGGATGGCGACTTCCTTGATCTCGATTGGTCACCTCGGGAGAGCGAGCGACTTGCCATTATTGGCCATGGGCTCGAAGGAGAATCGAACGCGAAATACATTCGGGGAATGTCGATTGCGCTGCAGAAGCGCGGGTGGGATGCTCTTGCTTGGAACTGCCGTGGGTGCAGCGGGGAAGCGAATCGGCTGATCCGCTCTTACCATAGTGGGGTGAGCGAGGACTTGGGCTACGTGGTCGATCATGCCATCAATAAGGGCTATTCGCAAATCACCCTCATCGGCTTCAGCCTCGGCGGGAACATCGTGCTGAAATATTTGGGGGAACAGGGCGCGGGCTTGCCCCCTGAGGTCAAAGGTGGCGTTTCATTCTCAGCCCCCTGCGATCTTACCTCCAGCTCGTTGCAGCTTGGCGAGTGGCAAAACACCATCTACATGCGCCGCTTCATGGAGGGCCTGAAGGACAAGGTCCGGATCAAAAACGAGCAATTCCCCGGGAAGCTGGACCTCACCGGAATCGAGAAAATTAAAACCTTCGCGCAGTTCGACGACCGCTTCACCGCCCCCCTCAATGGCTTCACTGATGCGCGCGATTACTGGGCCCGCGCCAGCTCTAAGCCGCACCTCGCCGCCATCGCCGTCCCGACCCTCATGGTGCAGGCGCTCGATGATCCATTCCTGCCCGAGCCCTGCTACCCGACCGCGATCGCGCAAAAAAGCCCCTATCTTTCCCTTGAGACCCCGCGCCACGGAGGGCATGTTGGCTTTGTCAGTCGTAACCATGAATATTGGTCAGAAACCCGCTGCGCCGACTTCCTAACCACCTTAACCTCTCACACATCATGATCCGCTTCCTCACCCTCCTCCTCCTTCCGCTTACCCTCCTAGGCAAAGACCTCACCCTGGAGATCCCGAATCTCCCCGCCCCCATCCAGATCTCCCTCCCGGAGAACTTTGACCCAGCGGTCAAGCACCCCACTTTTTTCTTCTACTACGGTGCGGGCGGGGCTCCCACCACCACCTTCATGCGCACTCAGGCTGGAAACGATGACTGGATCATCGTCGGTATGAGCTACACCCAGCAGGGGCAATACACCCTGAACGAGCAGTCGATGTCCGCAGAGCGCACACTCTACCACACCGTGCGGAAGGAGCTCATCACAAAGCATGCCGCCGACCCAGCGCACTGCTACATCGGCGGATTCTCCCAGGGCGGCTGGCACACTGACCTGATGCTACAGGCAGAGCCCACCCTCAGCGGCGGTATCATCATGGGTGCGGGCCATGCTCAAGTCGCCCCTGGAGCATTCCGGAAATACGCCAGCCAAAAGCCGATCCACATCGCGATCGGCCGCTCCGATCCAAACTACATTTTCGCACTGAAGGGCTTCCTCCATCATCGCAAACTCGGCGGGAGCGTCTCGCTCGAAGCTTGGCCAGACCTCGCGCACGCCTACCCGCTCGATGGCTCCGACTCGATCCGCCAATGGCTCACCCTCCGGACAAACTCCCCCACCGCACTGGCACCCACCGCAGTGAAAGAGCTGACCGCCGCCGTAAAGCGGGCTAAGACGCTAGAGCACCTCGCGACATGGGACCGCCTCATCGAAATTAAGGGAATGCCGTACTTCGCCCTCACACCAGCAGCGTGGCAGGCCAACTTTAAAAAAGACCTCGCAGCCGTAGAAGCGACCCCAGAAATCGCGACCGAGGCGATGCTCTACACCCAGCACCGCCGCCTCCTCCACCAAGAGATCACGAACCGTAACATGGCCACACTAAAGAAGGTGAACCAGAGCTACCTCAATTTTTCCAACAAACACCCCAAAACGCGTCAGGGAAAATTGATGGCCGCAGATTACAATCGCACTGCTGCAATCCTGAAGCAGATCAAAGTGATCCCCTCTGAAAAGAAACCGACCCAGGTCCCCTCCGGCCCCGTCCCGCAACGTCGCATTCCGAGGAACCCGCTTGTTCGCTAATTCTCTCATTCGTTGCGGTCTCAATCACCGCTGAACAAGCACCCGCTTTCTCCGCCCTTCTGAATCTGACCGAGACCAGATTAAAGCCGACGCCACTTCGTCACTAACGAGACCGTCCACTGGAATTTACGCGCAGTCTCGCGGATCAAGAATGGCTCATTGGCCGCCTCGACGAATTCAAAGCTCCCAGCGAGTTCCTTCTTCAACCAATCCAGCGTCTTCCCTTCCGGCCAATTTTCCTTCTTCGTAAATTCCTCAAGCCACGTGCACGGAGTTGCCAAGACGAGTTCCCCACCCGCCTTCACCAACTCAGGAAGCCGCGCTAGAAATTTTCGAGGCTCTGGCAAGCGACATACTAAGTTCGCAGCATGAACCCGATCAAAGGCACCAAGGTCCGTTCT
>JALZWJ010000083.1 GCA_023300065.1 Akkermansiaceae bacterium | reverse complement strand
CGCTGCAGATTCGAGTCCCGGTGGGCAATGAACCTTCACCTCAGTCCGCTCGCCCGCTTCCTCCAACCGCTCACAAGTCAACCCAACCGGCGACTTCATCTTCTCCGCTGCGTCAATAAAGGCCTTCGAAAAATCAATCCCGATCACCTCATCACTCGTCCGGCTCATCTCTAAACTAGACCGACCAACCGCACACCCTACATCTAAAGACCGCTCCACCTGACCACTCGAAAAATGCCCTACTGTCCGCACGGGAAAATCAAGAGCGCTCATTGGACCCTCCTCCCACGGCAAGATCTCCTTAGCTTTCCCGTAATGAAAAAGAAGGTATTCACCCACATATCGGTCGGATTCGTAAACATCTGCCATACAGGGGGAATCAAGCGGCTAAAACGATATTGTCTAGCCGGAACCTATAAAAGGCGGGAATACGTAAAAAAATCCATTGTTCTTTGAGTAAATATCGCCGAATTTCGTCCAACATTTCCAAGCGGACCTCCCCTCCACCATGAAGCCCCTCTCCTTACTCACAATCTCCCTTGCCCTTTTCGCAAGCGGACTCGTATCTTGCACCTCCCTGAAGTCATCCATCACGAACCTTCACGGCCCGCTCGATCCCCCTCCAATCGTTAAAGTCGATCAGACGAAAACCAAGACTCAGACGAAGAAAAAATTCACCTCGCCAGTCGCCTCCAAAAAATCAAAAGCCGTCACCGCTTCCAGATCCACCACGAGTTCGAAGCCCACCCGCTCTTGGAGAACTTCAAAACCAACCAAGACCTCAAAGACCTCTGAAACTGCAAAGACTCTCAAAGCTGCTAAAGACTCAGAAAAAGTAGCGGCCGCCAAAGCCCTGAAGAAGGCCAAGGCTGAGAAGCAAGCCAAGGCAGACACCCTCGCTTGGCAGCGTAAAAAAGAAGCCTCCAAGAAAGCCGAAGCCGCCAAAAAGAAGGCTGCTCCTAAATATAAGCCCCTTGTCCGTAAAAAAGTTGACCCCTCAGCTCCATCCCTTGATGAGCAGATCCCGACCTTAGGCATCCTCCCCTCACTTAGCCCTGGTGATAGCACTGCGGTAGACACGATCAATAACGCAGAGCTAGAGCTCCCTGATGACATCGCCGCGCTGCCTCCCATCCCCAACCTTCCTCCCCTCCCCATCAAGAAGATCATCCCAGAGAGCTTACCCATCCCGGACTTACTGAAGCCAGCCTCTCCCGCCGAGGGCGCCGAGTAAAAAAACTCCCCTCACTCGTGAGTTGGGGGTTTCCACTCCCGCCATCCTACGTTACAGCCACTCATCATGCTTAAGGCCGGAATCGTAGGAATGCCCAATGTTGGTAAATCCACCCTCTTCAATGCTCTCACGCGGACCCGCAACGCCGAGGCCGCCAACTATCCATTCTGCACCATCGACCCCAATGTGGGCATGGTCGTAGTCCCAGACCCTCGCCTAGACAAACTCTCCGAGATGTCTAACTCCACCAAGGTCATCCCGACCGCGATCGAGTTTGTGGACATCGCCGGACTCGTCGAAGGAGCCTCAGAAGGAGCAGGCCTTGGAAACAAATTCCTCGCCACGATCCGTGAGGTCGACGCCATCGTGCAGGTGGTCCGCTGCTTCGAGAATGAAGACATCATCCACGAGCTAGGCACCGTCGACCCCACCCGCGACATCGAGATCATCAACTCCGAGCTCATCCTCGCCGACATCGCCGCCCTTGATAAGCGCAAGCAGTCCCGCGAAAAAAAGGCGAAATCTGGTGACAAAGAATCCAAGGCCGAAGTCGACCTCATCGTAAAGCTCCTCCCCCACCTCGACGGAGGTAAGCCAGCCCTCACCGCAGACCTTAACGATGACGAACGCGAGCTGATGAAGGAATTTTTCCTCCTCTCCTCAAAGCGCACCATCTTCGCCTGTAACGTCAATGAAGGCGAGCTCGCCGCAGCGGTAAAAGACCCCGCCTCCCATCCCCTCGTCGCGAAAGTCAAAGACTACGCAGCAGAGTCCCACGGAGCAGAAATCATCGTCATCTCCGCTCAGATCGAAGAAGAACTCGTCGAACTCAGCCCAGAAGATGCACAGGAATTTCTCGGCGACATGGGCGTCACCGACTCCGGAGTCTCCGACCTCATCCAATCCGTCTACCACCTCCTCGGCCTCCGCACCTACATCACCACCGGTGAGCAAGAAACCCGCGCCTGGACCATCAACGAAGGTGACAAAGCACCCGCCGCCGCTGGTGTCATTCACGGTGACTTCGAGCGCGGCTTCATCGCTGCGGAAGTCATGCACTACGATGACTTCGTCTCCCTCGGAGGCAAAACCGCCGGACGCGAAGCAGGTAAGCTCCGCATTGAAGGCAAAGAATACATCGTCAAAGACGGCGACGTCATCGAATTCCGCTTCAACGTTTAAGCCTTACGGTGAATCAAAACTCCGCTGCTCCAAGCTAATCAGTAACTTCACAACGCCCTCCTCAAAGCAGTGCAGCAAAGCTTCTCCTTTGAGAAATAACCCACCGGTAAAGGGATCTTCCATTCCCGCTTGTCGAAACGCCGCGTTCATCATCGGCATCTCTTTCCGGACCGCGATCGCTTTCACGCTTTCCGAGCCATCCCCCAGCTCGGCCAAGCGGTTCAAGGTCTGAACCACATATTGCAGCCCCAGATAAAACGGCCCCTGTGAAAGCCAGCACAGTCCTCCCCTGTCGAGACTTGGGCTCAGGATCGCCTGACGCGGGTTCAGTGAAAACACCTTCCGCTTTCCTACGGGAGAACTGACCACCAAGTTCGCCAATTCCAGGTCGTTCAGGATCACCTGCACCGACTTGGAGAACCACCCCGTGTCCCGGCTAATTTGTGCCGCATAACCTTCATCATGCGTCAACAGCCAGGTCAACACTTCCGGGCGGGAGCTCACCCCAAAGACTCCGCGCATGCGCAATAGAAACGCTTCCGACCGACTACAGTCAGGAGCCTGACTCATCCCCCGCAATTCGACATCTCCGAACACGCCTCCCGAGCCTGGGAGAACCGGCACCTTCGAAGCCCAACTCACCAGCGATTTCCAATTCCGGAACCCAGCACTCTCCATGAAGCTCCCCAATTTCAGCAACCCTTCCCGCGTCCCCACGCGCGAACTCGTTTGCAGATTCTTCAAGCGCTGCAAACTGATCATACCCCCATTTTGTGACAACCAATCCAAAACTTCTGCCATCAACCGTCCATCTCCGGCCCCAAAACGAATCGTAGCCAACAGCAAAGCCTCCGGATCCACCACAAAAGGAACCGACTTTCCAGAAGCCCGCCCAGCGACGCCCAGTGCGGACCACTGGTCCCACAACAGATCTCCAATCTCTTCCCACAAACGTGTCAGATGCTTATCCATCGCTCACCTCCCCTTTCACCTGCAGAAGACGCGCCTCCCTCAACGCCGCTCCGCCACACACTACCAAGTCCACCGGGGGCAGCTTACGCGCCTCCAGCAACTCTCCCAATAGCGCCAACGCTCGGTTTAATTCATCTCCCTCGCTCACAAGGATGTTTATACACCTCAATATGGATGTTTTAAAGATGTTTTTTAAGAGGGTCCTGTTCCGAGTTCATTCCGTCACAGCATCAAGGGCTCCTATGGAGCTAGCTAAACTCGGCTTCCCTCCTTGAATTTCTTCGTTGTGACTTTCCCGTCGACTTCAATCGTAAGGCGTAGCTCCATCTTTAAGGCGGCGCTTCATATTCTGTGACAGATCTAATTTTCAGACGGGGAAAAAGAGAACGAGTTGCAAGCGATCTACCCGCACCCCGGTTCTCTCCCTATCACCTTGTTCCAAGCCACCACTTATTTCGCCGTCAAAAACCCAGAGTTGGGGATTTACTCCTTTCAAATCTACCACGCACCCGTAGCTTTCTACCATCATGCGAATTCTCACTCGGCTCCTCATCCCGCTAGCTCTGTGCCACCCCCTTTCTGGCCAGGCAATCGAAGAAGCACCTTCAATGGTTGGCCAGACTGCCCCAGCTACCCCCGTGGTTCAAAAACCCTCGCTCTATGACTCTGTCGTCAAAATCGAGGTCGCGACCCAGGTCCCAGACTTCCGCACCCCTTGGAATAGTGGCCGCTTTGGCGGAGGCACCGGCACCGGCTTCATCATCGGGCCAAACCAAATCCTCACCAACGCCCACGTCGTCTCAGATAGCAGACGCGTCCTTGTGACCCGCCGTGGCTCCTCTCAGAAACACGTCGCCCGCGTGCGTCACATCGCCCACGATTGTGACCTCGCCCTCATCGAGCTTCAAGATTTCACCCCCTTCGAGGGCCTCCCTTTCCTAGAAATCGGCGGTATGCCGAAGCTCGAGAGCCGCGTCAGCGCCATCGGATACCCCGTTGGTGGTGAGCGCCTCTCCGTCACCCAGGGCATCGTCTCCCGGATCGACTTCAGCAATTACAGCCACAGCCGCTCAGACTCCCATCTCGTCATCCAGATTGATGCCGCCATCAACCCCGGGAACTCCGGCGGCCCCGTCATCCAAGATGGCAAGCTCGTCGGCGTCGCCTTCCAGGGCAACACCCAGGCAGACAACGTTGGCTACATCATCCCGACTCCTGTCGTGAAGCGCTTCCGCACTGATATTAAAGACGGTAAATACGACCACTACATGGACCTCGGCATCTCGCCCTTCCCACTCTTTAACCCAGCCATGCGCCGGGCCTTCAACCTCCCGGAAGATGGCAAAGGAGTCCTCATCACCAACGTCGTCCCCGAGGGCCCTGCCGACGGAATCTTAGAAAAAGGAGACGTCCTACTCACCATCGATGGCAACGCGATCGACAGCGCCGGCAACATCAGCATCGCTGGCGAGTTCGTGGACATGAACGAAATCGTAGAACGCAAATTTGCAGGTGACTCCGTAGACTTCACCCTCATCCGCAAAGGCAAGAAAGAAGCAAAATCCCTCACCCTGAAGGCCTTCCCTCATGCCCGCATCTACGCGATCCAGTATGAGCAAGTCCCCCGCTACACCTTCTTCGCCGGGCTCGTCTTTCAACCGCTCGATCTCAACCTCTTCGCCAGTTACAAGTTCGACAACCGCCGCCTCCGCCAGATCTACACCGACTACGTTTCGGAGGGCCTCTTCCGTGAAATGGAAGATGTCGTCGTCCTCACCCGAATTGAGAACGACCGCCTCACCACCCGCATGGCTGGCTTCAGCGGCCTCGTCGTTAAGACCGTAAACGACATCCAAATCAAAAACCTGCGCCACCTCCATGAGGTCCTAAACGCGCCAGAGCCGCCAGAGTATCACGTCATCGAGTTCAACGGAGCCTCCCGCCCGCTCGTCATCCCATCTGCCGAAGTTGCCGCCGCGCAAAAACGCATCATGGCCCAAGCGGGCATCACGAAAGCCGAACAGCTGGACTAAGCCCAACCTTCACTCACCACTCTCAACCTTCCACGGAAACGACTTCCATGAAAAAAATTCTCTCTCTCATCCTCGTCTTCTCTCAGCCACTTCTCGCGGCTCCCGGAGACTCATTGGTCCGCGTCAACTCGACCATCCAGACCTACAGCGCATCGCAGCCTTGGGAAAAAGCCCCACCGCGCTCCCGCCGTGGCCTAGGAACCCTCCTCCCAGGGAACCGCATCCTCACCACCGCCGCCCTCGCCACTGACACCATCTACATCGAGCTCCGCTCAGCAGATAACACCAAGACCATCACCGCCAAGGTTAGCGCCATCGACTACGACGCAAACTTGGCCCTCCTCGTTCCCATTTCGGAGCCCGGCTTCCTCGCTGAGCTAAAGCCCACTACCATTTCCGAGGCCTCTCCAAAACCCGGCGATCTCCTCGACCTCCTGCAGTTCGAGAACAATGGCACCCCACTCGCCACCAGCGGCGCGATCCGCTCCATGGAGCTCCAAAGCACCTTCGTGAGTGGTCGCCCCTTCCTCTGCTATAGCGTGAAGGCCTCCATGCAAACTTCCGGGAATTCCTTCACCCTCCCCGCCTTCTCGGATGAGAAATTAGCAGGCATCCTAACCAGCTATGACCCGAAAGATCAGATCTGTGATGTCATCTCGGTCGACATTATCAAAGCCTTCCTCAAAGACGCCGCCGATGGAAACTACGAGGGCTTTCCTAGCCTCGGAGTCAGCATCACCACCACCGAGGACCCCCACTTCCGCGGCTGGCTAAAGCTCCCCGAAGATAAGGGCGGACTCTACATCACCCGCATCCTTCCCGGTGGCTCAGGAGACCTTGCCGGACTTAAAAAAGGAGATGTTGTTCTTAATGTCAGCGGCTTCCCCATCGATCGCCGAGGATACTTCCAGCACCCTCAATACGGCACCCTCTACTGGCCACACCTCGTCACAGGGACACCGGTTATGGGAGCTAAGATCCCTCTAGAAATCTTACGAGATGGCGCTATCGAAAAGATCGAGGTCACCCTTGAAAAGAGCCCTCTCCCTCTGATTCCAACCCACCGTTTCGATCAATCGCCCCCCTTCATCATCAAAGGTGGTCTCGTTTTCCAGGAGCTTTCCCGCCCTTATTTGGAGGCCTTCGGCAAGGACTGGACCAACCGCGCCCCCTTGAACCTGCTCGATGTTCTCAGTAGCCCTGAGGACTACGAAGAAGGCCGCCGCCGAGTCGTCGTCATGACCCGCGTCATCGCCACCGAGGCCACCATCGGTTACGAGCGCCTCTCCAGCCAAATCGTAAAAACCATCAACGGACAAGCCATCGCAGGTCTCCCGGAACTCGCGGAAGCTCTCGAAAAAGCCCCCGCCAGTGGAATCCACATCATCGAAACGGATAAAGAGCCCTACCAAGTCTTCCTCGACGAAGCCCTCTCCGACCAAGTCGATGCCGACTTCCTGCAACGAGGCCTCCCGACCTTACAGCGCCTCTACCAAGTCGCTAAGCAAGACAAAGCAGACAAAGCAGACAAGGCAGACGAGGGCGACGAGGGCGACGGAGTAAAGTCAGCCTCCGAGTAAGCCAACCATTCACCCCAATCCCCGGCCTCTCTGCGAGTGCCGGGGATTTTTTTTAGACTCTCTCCAAGAGAGCAAAAAAAGAGGCCGCCTCGTAAACGAGAACAGCCACTCTAAAATTGCTCAGCCTCTCCGGCTGGGCCTAAAAAACTAGCGAACCGGGATCTTCAAAACCTGCTTCAAGCGGATGATGTCTGTTCTAAGGCCATTGGCCCGTTTGAGGTCAGAAACTCTCACACCATATTGCCGCGCAATCCCACTGAGAGTGTCTCCTCTTGAGACACGGTGGCTCTTAGCCTTTGACTCCGGCGCGGGTGCCGGCGCGGCCCCATCCGTTGACCCAGAGTCAGGCTTCACATCAGACGCAGGCGCGATCCTCACGACAGGAGAATCTACCAATGCAGGTGGGGCTGGCGGGGCCTCCTCCACAACCTCCGCACGTCCGGCATTTTCAATCTCAAGCGGATTCGCGATGACATTCGCCCCACTCGCCCCAGCTAACAAATCTGCATTAGAATCAGGAGGGACGACAGGTGCCACAGGCGTATCATCGATTGGTCGGAGTTCAGGTTGGATAAAATCAGGAACCTCAACCGCTTCCGTGGTTTCCACAGAAGGAACAACAGGGACTAACGCCCCCTCAGCAACCCGCCCTGACGTCCCACTAGGAGGAATAAAACTCAGAGCCGTAACCCGCCGAAGCATCACGAGTTGATGAATTGCAACCCCTGCTGAATCGGTAAAAGTCTGACTGTCACGACGCTCGAAGCCGGATCGAAGCAGGGCGATTTCTTCCTCAAAAAGCTCCCGCTCATTCAAGCCCCAAAAGACCGACCACTCGCGGTAGGTCTCACCATCAAAAGTCTCAGAAATAGCACGGTATTGATTCGCGCCATCCTTAAGGCGGCCTTGCACGGCTGCAAAATATTGATCCCCGGGGAGGCGCTCCATCTTCAACTGTAAGCCAGCCCTACTCGTCCAGGGTGAGAAGCGCGCCTCGCGAGCCAAATCTGCCGTGGAAATCACTACCTTCTCAGGGCCCACTTTGGGACCTACTGGTTGGTCACACGATGACACTAAAGCCGACAAACCAATGACGAGAGCAAAATGACCAAAATAGGATATTTTCATTAAAAATTGGGGGGATTGTGAGGGTCAGCTTTAAAGATCCAGCTGGCCATGAGTTGGAGAGTATCACCCCGTTCATGAGAAGAGAAGCGGACAATGTGACTTCGGGAAATTCCTTAAAATCGTGGCATGGCGATGTGCTACAGAGATTTCGTGCGCTTCTGCCTCGACCTACACCCCACCCACTTCCTCCAAAATTCCGAGTTTAACCAAGACCTCTTCTTCCTCGAACAATCTCGAAAAGTCCGAATTAATGACACCTTCTCCCTCAAAAAAAACCGCTACAAAGCCCGCCGACTTCATCGCCAGCGACCACAAACCAGACATCTCCCTCTCAACTGTAAATCTTCGCCCAAAACCATCAATCCCAACATCTCATAAAAATCATGAAAGCGCGGCCATCGACCCAAAATTACCCGGTCTCAATTCGACCAATCAACACGACATCAACTCACCGTTCACAGCGAAAGATGGGATGGTGATTTTCTTTATGAGGTTCCCGATGCCCACGCTTTTCGGGTCGATGCTGGGGGCGGGGCCGGAGTCATGATGTGGAGGGAGGTCACGA
>JALZWJ010000082.1 GCA_023300065.1 Akkermansiaceae bacterium | reverse complement strand
TGGCAGCCGGATGAGGTTGCGATTGAGGGGATCATTTTTGTGCAGTCACATAAGACGGCCATCTCGATGGGTGCGGCACGGGCTGCGCCTTTGATTGCGGCGGCTTTTTATGGGTTAAAGGTCTATGAATATTCCCCGAAGAAGGTGAAGAAAGCAATCGTGGGAAAGGGTACGGCAGATAAGGATCAAGTCGCCTTCATGATCCGGGCGCTGCTCGGTTTATCAGAGACTCCCCCATCGGATGCCGCCGATGCGATGGCGATCGCGCTGGCCCACCTGCAAGCCACTGACCCGCGCCGTGCGGCTTTGTTGGATCGGCGGGAGGTCTAAGCGAGGATCACGGCCGCAGTCGCGAGGCCGGAGGTGATGGCACCCTCGATGGAGGCGCTGACCGCATGGTCTCCGCAAATGAGGATACCGCCGATTTCGCGGAACCCGGCCGGCTCGGAAGCTTGCTGTTCTGGCAGAGCATGGTGAATGAGGTGGGTGCGTAGATGTCTCCACTGGCTGACTGCTGGGCCGAACCATTCTGCTAATTCCTCTTTCACGGCCTCAGGGAGATCTGATTCATCATGAGCGCCCAGCACCGAGACGGAAACGAGGGAGCGCTCTGAGGGAGCATAAGATTCTGAGACTTGGCTCATGACTGCGACGTTATTTACGAGGCCTTTTGAGGTTCCATTGAGGGCGATGATGGCTTTGGCGAGGGGGGATTTTGCAGCCTCAAAAGAGAGGCTAGTGACGGCCCGAGATGCGGGCGCGCTTGATGCAAACTCTGGGACCAGCCCCGCGGTCACGGGTGCCTCGGTCGCGATGACGACGCGGGCGGCGGCGATGACTTCACCCGAGCTTAAAGTGACCTCTTGATCGTTTACGGAGGTGACTTCGGAGTGAAGCCGGAGTGCCTCAGGAGGTAAGCGGCGGCGGAGTTGCTGCGGGATTTCTCCCATTCCTTTTTCGGGCACGGTAGCACTGCCTTTGCTAAACATGCGGAAGGTAAATTCAAACATGCGGCTGGAGGTTTGGAGTTCCCGCTCTAGGAAAATACCGCCATAGAAACTGCGGAAGAAGACATCGATCATCTTTGCGGAAAATCCAAAATCACGGAGGTAACGCTCGGTTGATTGGTCGGAGCGAGTGGCGATCTCGGCGAGTGATGAATCGAGAATTTTTTGCCGTAAGATGGCGACCTTGAGCTTATCAAAAATGGAACCAATGGGAGCGAGAGCGGAGCGAAAAAGGGAGAATGGGCAGCGGAAGACATCCATCACGGGGTGGAGTTTCTTCCCATCAAAGACGAGGGCACCGGGCTGGAATGAGCGGAGATTTAGGGCGGTGAGATCCAAGACCTTCCCTGCCTCCGGATAGGCATCGAGGTAGACTTGGAAGCCACGGTCGAGGAGAAACCCCTCTACTTCATCTGTTCGCACGCGGCCGCCGACGTCATCCGACGCTTCTAGGAGGATCACTGGCACGCCAGCTTCATGGAGGGCGACGGCACAGGTCAGCCCAGAAAGGCCAGCGCCAACGATCACAACGGGTTTCATGAGCAATGTCATCGCCTACGATTCGCCCTTCTACAAGGTCGGACAAAAAAAGACCCCGATTGTGGAGGTCCACAATCGGGGTCTAAAGATGATCAGGCGAGCTTAGTGCCCTGAAGCAAGGTCGCTGGCTTCCATCACTCCGAGGGAGTGATTCGCAAGTGCCATGAGCTGGTTGTTGATATCGGTGTAGAGCATCTCGACTCGGATATCCCCTTCCGCCATCCGCTTCACGGCTTCCTTGTTAAAGCTCTTACGCATGTCGCTGGACTGAGCTTCGAGCGACTTCACGGAGCTAATGACCTCCGGCGGAGTGCGACGGAGAAGGTAGCTATCCACAGCCTCCAGAGCTTGGCCGACCACAGAGGTGATTTGCCCAAATTGCTCCACTTGGTGCTCAGTGAACTTGTAGGATTTATTGTATTTCTTCTCGGTGAGCTTGACGAGGCGGTAGATGCAATCGGTAGATTCCTCTAGCTCCGCGACGATCCGGATCATGGCGGCGATGTTAGAGGCATTCTCCGCATTCATATCGCGGGCCACACATTTGACGAGATACTCGGTGATGTCCTGCATCATGAGATCAGCCTCCTCTTCCATATTCTTGAGGCGGGTGACCTCGGTGGAGAGATCTGCGGAGGGATTATCAAAGACCTTTTTAAAGCCTTTGAACATGTCGTTGGTGTGATGTGACATCTTGCGCACGGCATCTTCCGCTTCTGCAATGTTGAGTTCCCCGAGATCGACGAGATTCTGAGAGATGTAGCGGAGGCGATTTTGATCGCGATCTGTTCCAACTTTCTCAGGCACCCACTTCTGCACGAAGCTGGCAATTTGTGGGACGAACCAGATGAGGACTAGCACGTTGATTAAGTTAAACGAGGTGTGGAAGATGGCGGTTGCGAAGGCGACCTCACTGGTGCCAAAGTCCTTCTTAGCGGACTTCATCCCTTCTGGGAGATGCTGAGCGACGAACCAGACCATCTTCGTGAAGGCAAGGAAGACAACGAGCATCCAAACGGTGCCGATGACATTAAAGAGAAAGTGCGCTCGCGCGGCTCGTTTCGCCTCCGTGTTGGCACCTAGCGAGGCTAGCCATGCCGTGACAGTCGTTCCGATATTCTCTCCGAGGACCACAGCAGCGGAGATTTTAAAGACCTCGAAAGCATCGGTGCCGAACCAACCCGCGCTCGCACAGGTGATGGTGATGGCCATCGCGGCGGAGGAGGACTGAACCACGAGGGTGAGCACGATGCCCGCCATCATGAAGAGAACGTAAGTGAGATAGCCTTTGTTACTGAGCAGCGCGATCCAATACTGGATGACACCGATGACGTCTTGATCGCTTTTAACGCCTGACTTCAGATCAGGAACCGCCCCTTTGAGAAGGTCTAGACCGAGGAAAAGGAGACCGAAGCCGAGGACGAATTCCCCAAAGGACTTCCACTTCCCCTTACCGGCGAAGAAGAGAGGAAAGCCGACGCCGATGATGTAGATCGCAATCTTAGCGATACTGAACTTGCCAACCGAGGCGATGATCCAAGCGGTGAGCGTGGTGCCGAGATTCGCGCCCATGATGACACCGATGGACTCAACTAAGGTGAGCAAGCCGACGTTCACGAAGGAGACGACGAGGACGGTGGTGGCGGAGGAGGACTGAACGAGGCCAGTGGTGAAGAGGCCGGTGAGGACCCCTTTCAACCGATTCCCAGTGATCGAAGCGAGAGCGGCCCGCATGCGCGCACCAGCAAACTTCTGAACACCTTCAGACATGACCTTCATGCCGAAAAGAAAAACACCAAGAGCGCCGAGGATTTGTAGGACTGTGAGCATAATCTAAGAAGCCGTTTCTTGCCGACTTCTTGGCAAGAAGACCAGAGAAAACATTCCTTACAGATTCTTTTTCGTGACACTTTTGTCACAAACGATTTTGAATCGTGCAACAGAGGGGCGAGAACCGAGGGGAAATAGGTGAAAAATCAGGCGTGTGTCGGGGGCTTTAAAAAAACGCGCCCGGCCATCCCTCACCCCCCCATCCCCCAGAGGCTGACTTTAGTTGGACTCTTTCGGAGCTTTTTCTGGCTCTTGATCCTGGTCTTGGCCCCCAATGGGGGGCGGTGGTGGTGGCGGGGAGACGGTGTCTTCTTCGGCGCGGGCTGGGAAGACCGCGTCTTTCCAGATCTGCTTCCCCTTGTTGCCGTTCACGCTGTTACCGGTGTCATTGAGAATCTCTACTCCCCTTTCGAAGACGATTCCGGCTTCTCCATTCTTGGAGACACGGTTTTCTAGGAGTTGGATCGCCTTTGTCTCTCTTTCGAAGAACATTCCGCCGAGGAGATTGCCGTGTGCATCACAATCCGTGAGTTTCACCGCGATGGCCTCGGAGAAAAAGAAACCAACTTCGCGATTATTCTCACTTCTCGTCCTCTCTACCTTGACTAATTCAGTGGGAGAAGTCGCCAACAACCCAGAGCGCCCGTTTTTAGAAAAAAGGCACTCGGTGACTTGGCCGCTGGCCCCTTCCCAAAAATCGACCCCATGATGGAGATTATTTTCGGAGGTGACTTTGGTGAGAACCGCGCGGGACAACTCCCCCGTCACCGAGATCCCATCCCAGCCACAATCGCTCACTTTACTGGAATGGATCTGAGCACTCCCACCATTGATGACTGCGATGCCATGGCCACTCGCACGAGTGACGATCAAGTCATCGATCTCCAAGCGTCCACCATTCACAGAGAGGATGGGAAAGCGCTCTGAATCATTCACGAGGCCGGTGTGACGGAGCGTGAGGGATGAGACCCTAATATTTCCTGAACCAGACTGGACCGAGATGACGGCGCCAATCCTAGCGGGGCACTCGATGATGGTATCACCACGGCCTTCTCCGACGAGTTCTACCCCAGTAGGAATGATGAGTGACTCTTGATAGGTTCCCTTCGCGACAAAGACGCGGTCATTCTCCTTCGCGGCCTTTAAGGCCTCGGTAATGGTACTGTGATCAGACGGCACTTTGAGAACTTTCCCGTAGGAAGACATCCGCTGATAGAGCGCGCGATTTGCCGGGGATGGGTCAAGGCGCATCGCTTCTTCGACCAGGTTTAGGGCTTCGGCGGAATAGGTGCCTTTGTCCAGTTCTCGGGCTTGCACGATGAGAGCTGTAGCCTGCTCTCGGCGCTCCAGCATCTGCTCTTCAGCACCGGCAAGATGCTTACGGATCTCCGAAACGCGGGGATGAGTTGGGTTCGCTTTGACGAGGAGGTCTAGTTGGTTCTCGGCCACTTCCCAGTCCTCGTCCTCGATCGCTTGCTCGATCGCCCTCACCATAAGAATGCTACGAACCTGTATCTTACTCTCGTCAATCACACTTCGGATTTCCGGGATCTTAGGGTGATCAGGCTGGAGCTTTTCCACCGAGGCGCAAAAACCCTCAGCTTCGCTCAACTGTCCCGCATCCAAGGCGGATTCAGCATTACTAATTAAAAAAGCAATCTGCTGCCCTCGCTCCTCAATCCTCCCATTCTTCACAAGAGATAGAGAGGCTGCCACTTTCTCTTCAGAAACGCCCTCCGCCTTCATAAGAGCCGCGATGTTCTCAGCTTCATCCCAGCGGCGTTTTTCCAAAGCTTCTTCAAACCGGTCTTCTGTCTCACGGAGATTGACAACATTTTTACGCGCGCCGATGCCGCTCCGCTCCCATTCTTGGTAACCGAAAAAACCGGCCCCGGCGATGAGGCCCACGATGAGGGTCCAGACTAGGAAGAGTTTTCCTTTTCCTGATGAGCGTTCTGGCTGCTCTGCTGCGATTCTTAAAACCTCGCGTAACTCGGCTAAATCTTTCTCATAGCTAGCCTTAGCGCCGGGGTCTTTTGCTTCCGCAGCCATTCCAGCGAGGCGCATTTCAACCTCCTTCCAATGAGGTAAGTAGTCGGCAAGACGGTCGTCTTTTCCAAGAGCGAGTCTTTTACGGGCAGCGTCAACAGTGAGGGGGTCTGCAACAGGGTGATCCACCCGTGCAAACTGACTTATTTCGCGCGCTTGCCAATCTCAAAACTGATGCTTTAGAACTCCTTACCAAAGTCCGTATTTGCTATAAGTCATGGCGAACGCGGCCATGCTGGCATTTGCGACGCCATGCATCACGACGCAGGCAAGCAGGCTTTTCGTGCGCACCGCAACCCAGTAAGTGATCGACCCATAAACTACAGCGCCCATCCAATCTAAAGGACCATGCGCGATCACAAAAGCGAATGTGACAACCCCGAAGGAAATCAAGGCAGGCTTACCAAAGGGAACCTTCCAATAATTTCCATCCATATCGATAAGGAATCTCATTAAAAAACCTCTCCAAAAAATTTCCTCGA
The DNA here is from genome assembly GCA_023300065.1 of Akkermansiaceae bacterium. GTDB lineage: Bacteria > Verrucomicrobiota > Verrucomicrobiia > Verrucomicrobiales > Akkermansiaceae > SW10. The sequence continues at coordinate 3,199 of JALZWJ010000082.1, read as the reverse complement.
CCAAGGAGACGATGATCACAGCCCGCGCAAGACGGAAGATCAACGAAGCCCAATAAGCGGCTGGATTCTCAAAAACCCCGGGATCGAACCCCTCATTCCGTGGAGCTAACCCGGTTAACTTAGAGAAAAAACCATCCGGCTTCCCAGTCATACCCCAGTGATCATAGAGCACCGTAGGGAGAAGCCAGAATGCGATTCCGACGAAGCCTGCGGCCACTCCGACCCAGACCTTATTGGTCCAACGAAATTCGTAGTGCTTCCAGAAAAAAACCAGGACAAGAGCGCAAATAATTGTCTGGAGCGGATAGAAAAGCTGCTCCGGCCAGTGGCGATACCACGGCGCGTTATCATGCTCCCATAACATCGCTTCCCCCGCGAATTGCGAAAGCAAGGTGAAGATCATAAAGACCGCAAACGGCACTACATAAGCATACGTCCGATTTTCACGCCAAATCTTTAGTTGATCCATCATAGAGGAGTTTTTTTAGAGAGTTCCGATGTATCGTTCCATCGCAGCCATTGCTTTTTTAAGGTCATCCATTCCAGTCGCGTAGCAACAACGGAGGAAGCCCTCGCCGCACGCCCCGAAGGCATCGCCAGGGACTGCCGCTACCTGCTCAGCTTCCAGCAGCCCCATCGCAAACTCCTTACTGCTCAGGCCGAATTTCCTGATGTCAGGAAAGACATAGAAGGCACCGCCGGGAGTGTGACAATCCACCCCCATGCCATTGAGCTTCTCCACCAGGAAATCCCGCCGCTGATGATATTCCGTCTTCATCGGATCGTAGAGAGACTTACCGCCTTTCAGAGCCTCCAGCGCAGCGGCTTGGCTCGTGATCGGCGCGCAAAGGATCCCGTATTGGTGGATCTTCATCATCGCCTCGATCAGCTCTGGAGGCGCACAGGCATACCCTAGGCGGAAACCCGTCATCGCGAAGGCTTTAGAAAAGCCATGCAGTAAGATTGTCCGCTCCCGCATTCCCGGAAGCGAGGCGATGCTCACATGCTCTTCATCATCATAGCGGAGTTCGCTGTAAATTTCATCCGACAGCACGATCAGATCATGCTCAACACAAAGCTTCGCGATCCCCTCCAAGTCCTCTTTTGAGGCCACCGCACCCGTCGGATTGGTCGGGAAATTCAGCATCACAATCTTGGTCCTAGGAGTGATCGCAGCGGCGAGTGCAGCGGGTTTGAGAGAAAAGCCATCCTCTTTCGTCGTCGAGACTGGAACTGCAACCCCGTGCGCCATGATGATACTCGGCGAGTAAGAAACGTAACACGGCTCGTGGTAAATCACCTCATCGCCAGGATTCAAAAGAGCCCGCAGCGCCAGATCTAGCGCCTCAGAGACACCCACCGTGATCAGAACCTCACTCTTAGCATCATAAGAAACGTGGAAAAAATCCTGCACATATTCTGAAATCTTCTCACGTAAGGTCAGGAGACCAAGGTTCGAGGTATAGCTCGTCTGCCCTTTTTCGAGAGAGTAAATAGCCGCCTCACGGATCGACCAAGGAGTCGCAAAATCAGGCTCCCCCACCCCGAGTGAGATCACATCATCACGCCCGATCACGAGTTCAAAAAAGTCCCGAATTCCGGAACGAGGGATGGCATTGAGATGGCCGGCAAGTTTGGATTGAATGTCCATATCAGAGGTCCAAATTTAAGGTGAAACAGGGAGCCTGGTGAGTTCGCTATCCTCCCCAAAGAGGAAGCCGTTTTCCTTATAAGACTTCAGGCGGAAATGAGTCGCAGTAGAGACGACACCCTCGATCGTGCTCAGTTTCTCAGAAACAAAAGCAGCGACTGAAAAGAGATCAGAACCCTCCACCATCACCAACAAATCATAGCCTCCACTAATTAAGTAACAGCTCGTCACCTGCTCAAACCGCGCGATCCGCCGGGCTTGCCGATCAAACCCCCCGCCCCGCTCAGGAGTCACCCTCACCTCAATAAAAGCCGTGACTTGATCACCGCCATCCCGGGCTGGATCTACTATTGCCTGATAGCCACTAATCGTGCCATCGGCTTCCCACTCTGAAATCTGCGCCGCTACCGCATCTTCGGTCGAGGAAATTTGGGCCGCTAAATCTGAATTGGACTGCCGCGCATTACGGCGGAGGAGTTCGAGGAGTTGGTTCATAAAATTGTGTATTGGGGGGGGGATAAAAATTAGTCACCAAAGCAGACCCCGATCGCACGGGCGGCCTTAACCACTTCCGTATCGGATTCCACGAGGCGCAGCTCTACCACCGCTTCTTTAATCGGCACCGAACCGACATGATAACTATGGTAACTGACCATCTTGCCAAAGTCCCCTTCAGAGGCGAGCTGCACCGCCATCACACCAAATCGGACTCCCAAAATCCGGTCCAGCGGAGTCGGGGCTCCGCCACGCTGGATGTGGCCTAGAGTCGTGCTGCGTGTTTCTTTTCCAGTCAGCTCAGCCACCTTCTTGGCCACCAACTCGCCGATCCCTCCGAGACGGACTTCACCGCCGCTATTCGCATCGACAGTGCTCAGCTCCCCATCAGGATTTTTGGCACCCTCAGCTACCACGATGAGCGAGCTCTTATAACCTTGGGCCTCACGCACCCGCAGGTGCTCAGCCACCTTCTCGTAGCTAAAAGGAATCTCAGGAAGAAGAATCACATTCGCAGCACCTGCCATCCCACCCCAAAGGGCGATCCAGCCAGCATGCCGGCCCATCACCTCCAGAACCATCACGCGTTTATGGCTCTTTGCCGTCGTGTAAAGGCGATCTAGCCCATCCACTACCGTGCTCACCGCGCTATCAAACCCGAAGGTCATCGACGTGGCCTTAAGATCATTATCAATCGTCTTAGGAACCCCAATAATAGGCCAGCCTTGCTCATAAAGCTGCTGCGCCGTCGTCAGAGAACCATCACCACCCACCACCACTAGGGCTCCGATTTCTAACTGATCAAGAGTCTTCTTAGCCCGGTCCACAATCTCCTGCGGCACCCGTGCCACATCACCTTCGCCATACTTCGCGGCAAAGTTCCCTTTATTAGTCGTCCCTAAAATCGTGCCACCTTGCTTAATAATCCCCTCCGTATCCTTCGGAGTAAGAAAGGTGAAATCACCCGGCGGGAGCAGCCCCTCGAACCCATCTCGGAAACCAATCGTCTCCCACCCTTTTGCCGCTGCCGCTCCATCATTGAGCCCGGCATGT
>JALZWJ010000081.1 GCA_023300065.1 Akkermansiaceae bacterium | reverse complement strand
ACTATACTGAATCTTGTTTAATTCACCTAAAATAATGACTCGTTCTTATTTTCGGCCCCTTTATCTACATTCGCACCATGGTCACCACCGGAGGGTTCTCAGTAAGGCAGGTGCTTTCTCCGGTTCGCCAACCAGACACATTGGTGAGGAGCTAAGGTCAGCTCCAGCGCCTCTGCATCCAGCTCATCGCCGCTGATCAAATCGATCCAGTCCTCGGTCGAGACCAAGTTGATGCTCGTCAAAGCGATCACCTGCTCATCAGCGGAGACATTGTTCAGGCAGAAGACATTCTGACTCCGATCGTAAGACTGTCGCCAAAAGGCGAAGACTTGATCGCCTAAGTGCAGCGTGAACTGCGTCGCGTTCGGATGAAAGGCAGGCTGCTCTTTTCGCAAATCGATGAGCGCCCGTAACCCACTCAAGATCCGCGCATGCGGCGAAGATGGATCATCGAGGATCGCGCCGAGTTCCACAGCATCCCACTGACGGCGATTGATCCGGCGGTTCATCCCCGTCTTCGCCACCCCCTCGGTATCATTCCGCGTCCCGAGTAAGCTATGAATGTAAAAAGCGGGCACCCCCTCCAACCCTAAAAGAATAGTGTGGGCGCAGAGGAATTTCGCCTCGGTCTGGAAGGCATCGAACAGGCTGATATTAATCTCATACGGTCGCTTTGAGCCATCCGGCAGCGTCCGCTCGGAGATGAGCCCGCCATACCCTTTCATTGTCTCAACCAGAGACGTAATTTCGCCATCCGTGAGCAGAGACTCCGCCGGACGCAGGCCGATCCCATCGTGCGAGGCGATAAAATTAAAATACATCGTCCCCGGCTGCGCGGGCGGCATCTTCATCAGCCATTGAATCAGGCACCGGCAATCCCCCTTCGTCATCGCAAAAAGGAGGAGTGGCGGGAGCGAGAAATTATAAATCCCGTGCGCCTCATTTCCATTTCCGAAGTAGGAGAGATTTTCCTGATTCGGGATATTGGTTTCCGTGATGATCACCGCATCCGGCTTCACGTGTTCGATCAAAGTGCGGAAGAGCCTCACCAGCTCGTGAGTCTCCATCAAGTTGATGCACCGTGTGCCAATTTCCTTCCAGACGAAGGCCACCGCATCCAGCCGAAAGACGCCCACCCCATGATCGAGATGGGAGCGGATGATCTTCACAAACTCCACCAAGAGATCCGGTTCCCGGAAATCGAGATCCACCTGATCATGCCCAAAGGTGCACCAAACGTGCTTTGTCCCATCCGGCGTCTCCGTTGGCCGCAAGAGATCTGAGGTCCGTGGCCGCACCACCTCGCTCAGATCATCCTCTGGCGAGGCCTCCACAAAGAACCTCTTTCCCGGTTCCTCACCCCGCTCGTATTGCTGGAACCATTCGTGCGATGCCGAGCAATGATTCACCACCAGGTCGGACATGAGCCGGTAGTCCTCAGAGAGCGTCTCCAAGTCAGACCAATCACCCAGATCCGGGTGCACCGTTTCATAATCAGAGACCGCAAATCCATCATCAGAGGTCCATGGGAAGTAAGGCAGAATGTGCACGATCGAGATCGAGCCCCCTAACCGCTTCTCGATAAACCGCCCCAGCTCCTGCAGCGGCGGCCCCTCCGCCGGCTTAATCGTGTCGCCATAAGTGATCAGTGCCACATCATTCTCCGACCAATGGTTACGGAAAGCGACCGGCTCGAAAAAACGCTCTCGCAGCCGCATCGCATCCACCAAGCGCGCCACCAAGTCAGAGTGATCTCCCTCGCCGTAAATTGCGGTAAGGTGAGTCTCAATCCGAAGCATCAAATGATCCAGAGGGCTCATGGTCTTATGAAAACTCCTGATGGTCAGCTTCCACCGCCTCGATCAGGCGCTCGTAAATATCAGGCATCGCACTGCGGACCCGCGACCAACTTGGAATGAAGGGCTTGTCATGAGGCGTGTTTAAAAACATCTGCCCGGCTGCGATGATATTCTCGGAGAACAGCTCCACCGCTTTCTCTTCTTTATGCACATCCAGATCCAGACCATTCATGATCGCATCATTCTTATATCGCTCCACAAAGTCTAAGGCATTCCGGAAGTAGGCCGCTTTTAAAGTCCGGAACATCTCGGGACTAAAGACGATCCCCATCACCGCCATCTTACGGAAGAGGAGCTTACAAATATCGATCGACATCTTAGAGAGCCCCTTCGCCTGATCGTCCGTAGAAATATCCTGATGCTTGTGATCATAAACCTCTGCGATGTCCACTTGGCACAGCTTGTTCACCGAGTAATTCCGGAACATCTCAGAAAGCGTGCCCATCTCTAACCCCCAATCACTCGGCATGCGAATGTCAGGAATCACATCTTTCCGGAAAGAGAACTCCCCCGCCAAAGGATAGCGGAAGCCATCGAGATAAGTCAGATAATCGCTCGGCCCCGTCACCTGCTCCAGCGACCGGATCAGCGGTGTGATCAAGAGCCGCGTCACCCGCCCATTCAGACTCCCATTAGCAATCCGGGGATAGTATCCCTTCGCGAACTGGTAACTAAACTGAGGATTCGCCATCGGGTAAATCAACCTCGCTAAAAGTGACCGATCATAAGTGGTAATGTCACAATCGTGCAGCGCGATCGCCTCCGCCTTATCCGTCGCCAGCATGTAGCCAAGGCAATACCAGACATTGCGCCCCTTCCCTTCCTCTTCAGGAGCTAAGCCCTTCGCCTTCAACTCCGCATCTAGCGCGCGCAAGCGAGGACCATCATTCCACAACACACGGTGATGCTGCGGCAGCTCACCAAAGAATTTTAAAGCCTCTCGATACTCACTCTCATCAGCCCGGTCCAACCCGATCACGATCTGATCTAAGTAAGGGACTTGCTTAACTTCCGCCAAGATCTTCGGCATCGCATCCGTCTTGAGTTCGGAAAAAAGCGAAGGAAGCAGCAGCCCCATCGGACGCACTTTGGAGAACTCCACTAACTCGGCTTCGAGTTCTGCGAGGGGTCTTTGCGTCAAGTTATGTAGTGTAGCGACTGAGCCGCCTTGGTGAAAATCAGCCATCGTTCGTTTCGGTAGGGAGTGTTAAGTGTGGAATTTGAAATTGATCTAAAATCTTCGTCATCATCTCGGCCCACCCAAGCGGGCCGATCTCGGTGCTGCGCAGCACCCCTTCAGCTTCGAGGACAAAGTCACCCTTGCTCGCGATGATCACCCCAATGTCCGCGATCTCCAGCATCGCAAGATCATTCGGCCGATCCCCCAGCGCGATAATCGCGACATCTTCTTTGCGGAAATGCGCCAAAGGAGTCCCCTTATCCGTCTTCCCTGAGACATGTAAAAAGCGCCCGCCATGGAGAGTCCTCAGCCCGCGCTCCTCGACCATTTTACAAAACTCCACCTGCTTCTCCTCCGTATCCTGCCACACCAAGGGCTCACTAAAATGCCGATCAGCAGATCTCTCCGCCGAGATTCGGCTCAGGCCCGTCCACTCAATAATCTCTCCGATCGACGCGTCGTCGTATCCCCTGAACTTAAAAAGCCCGCGCAATGGTTTCAACACCTCCAAGATCTCCGCCCGTGGCGTTCCAAAAATTGTTTCCTTCTCCCCCTCATAGAGCACCGCTCCATTCTCAACAACATACGGTTGCGTATTGCCAAACTCACCACGCATCGCCAGCCACTCCGCCCGCGTCTTACTCGTATTCGCCATCAGAGGAATGCCCGCCGCATCCATCCGGTCCAGAACCGGTAAAACCGCCTCAAACGAGTAGTCATCAGAGTCTAACAAGGTTCCATCCAAGTCACTCACCACCAATAACTTCATCGTCTGCTCTACCATCCACAATGTCATAGCGCATTCCATGCCAGATCCCGATTTTAAAAAGTCCGATTTTAAATTGATAAGAAGCGGCTATCATCCCCCCATGCCCGAACTCGCTGAAGTCGAACTCGCCCGCCGACAGTGGGCCGCCTACCACGGAAAATCCATTGTATCCGTGGAAGTCCACCCGAAGGCACGCATCTACCGCGACTGCCCCGCCCCCGCCCTCCGTATCCTAAAGGGCAAAAAACTCCTCTCATCAAAGGCCCACGGCAAGCGCATGCTCTTCACCTTCGCCCCCGAGCTGCATCTAGAAGTCCACCTCGGCATGTCCGGCAAGCTCTCCACCGCCCCCCTCGATCACCCCGAGCACAAGCACGACCACCTCATCCTCCGCACCGCCGGGCAAAAAGGAGCCGCCCTTGTCTTTAATGACTACCGCATGTTCGGCCGCATTATGCTCCACGACTGCGCTGATCCCTGGGCCGACCTCCCACCCCAGCCGCAGGATTCCAAGTTCTCCCTCACCCGCGTCCGCAAACTCATCGAGCGTCATCCTAAAAAACCTCTCAAAGCCCTCCTCCTAGACCAAGCTGCCTGCCCCGGCATCGGCAACTGGATGGCCGATGAAATCTGCTGGCGACTCGGCCTCCACCCCGGCATCCCCACCGCCCAACTCGACGCGGCCTCCTTACGAAAAGAAATCCGCTTCGTCACCCTCGGCGCCCTCAAACACGTCGCCGAAAAAAACGAAACCGCCTCTACCGATGGCTTCGCACCCGGATCCTACGTCTCTAACGTCCCTCCAAAAAACTGGCTCTTCCAGCACCGCTGGAAAAAAGGAGGCACCTGCCCCAAATGTAAAAGCGACTTAGCCAGAGACACCATCGCCTCCCGCACCACCGCTTGGTGCCCCACTTGCCAACAAATCGAATCGCTTAAAAACGCTCAGTGATATAAGCACGTGAAAGTTGATAAAATTCAACTGACACACGACGACGATCTTGACTAAATGTGCGGAATTGCAGGCGGCCTCCAACTCTCTCCCGACCACCTCGGGCAGATGCTCCGTGCCCTCCACCATCGTGGACCAGATGGCACCGGCACCCATCACACGCCCACCTTCGCCTTAGGCATGACCCGCCTCGCGATCCTAGATCCAGCACACGGCCAACAACCCTTCACCTCCCCCGACAAACGCATCCACGCCATCTGCAATGGCGAGCTCTACAACTGGCAGGAACTCCGCGCCGAGCTCCA
>JALZWJ010000080.1 GCA_023300065.1 Akkermansiaceae bacterium | reverse complement strand
GGAGAATGGGACCGAGATGTGGCGTTATTCAAGTGGCTCTTTTTAAGTTCAAAAAAAAATACGAGTCGCTTTCGCGATTCGTATTTTTTCTCTTCGAAGTGTGAAAGTCAGTCAGAGGGCTATGTGCGGGAGGGCTTGGTCGCTGGGCGCTCCTTACCGGGGATGGGGACGGGAGCGACGGGGAAGGAGTCGCCGAACTGGATGTCGTCTGGGGCGTGGTCTTCTTCGCTCTTCCAGTAGTCTTCCCAGGTGACGCGCTGGCCCGTGTGGGCTGCTTCGCGACCGAGGAGGCCGAGGGCGGTGGACTTGGCCATGTATTCGCCTGAGTTGACGATCTTGCCCGCGCGGAGGTTTGCGAAGAACTCGTTGTGGCAGACTTGATACATGTTGTCTTCTTTTCCTTTTTCAGGACGACTACGCCAGATCGTTTTTCCGTCTCGGCCCTTAATGGAGCAGCGGCCGGGGGCGAACATGGTGCCGTTTTCACAGTAAACGCGGTCCGTGACATCACTATGGGTGCCGTTCATCTGGCGTTGGCCGACGTGGGCAATGACGCCGTTGGGATACTCATAGGCGACGTCGTGGTGGTCGAAGATATTGGATTGGTCATCGCGGTGCGCGCGTCCGCCATTGGCAACCGCCGCTATGGGGGCGACGTCATTCATGGCCCAGCCAACTTTATCAACGGTGTGGATGCACTGCTCGACGAGGGGGCCGGCGCAGAGCCACTCGAAGTTCTGCCAGTAGCGCGTTTGGAATTCGACATCACCCATGCCAGCTGGCTTCGCCACGTCATTGGCGAGAGGGGCCACGGGGTTGAGCATGTAGGTGCCGTAGACTGAGACAACATTGCCCAGCTCGCCGCCGAGGACTTTTTCATAAGCTTCCTTGGTGCCGGGGTGGTAGCGCCAGCAGAAGCCGTGCTGGATTGCGAGGCCCTTTGTCTTCGCCATTTTGGTGGACTCCATGACGGAGTGGATGCCGGGCATGTCGACCGCCATTGGCTTTTCTACGAAGGAGTGCTTCCCGGCTTCCACGGCCGCACGGAGGTGCTGGGGGCGGAAGTGTGGCGGGGTGCAGAGGAGGACGACGTCCACTCCAGAGGCGATGACTCCTTTGTAGGCATCAAGGCCTAGAAACTGGCGTTCCTTCGGGGCCTGCATGCGGCCGGCGTAAGGTTTCTGGTTCCCGACGCGGAGTGCGTTATCGATGCCAGCTTGGAAGGCATCTCCAATGGACCAGAGAATGACGTTTGGATCGGAGGAGAGTGCTTGCGCGAGGGCGCCGCTTCCACGACCACCACAGCCGATAACGCCGATCTTAATCTGGTCTGGCGTGTTTTGAGCTTTGAGAATGTTGGGCACGGCGGCAGCGAGTGAAGCGGCGGTCCCGGTTTTGATGACAGTGCGGCGGTTTTGTTCCATGAGTTTTATCGGTATGAGTGCGTGATTTCGAGATCATCGCCCTTTTGTAAGGTAATGCTACGAAAAAAGAGAAACTTGATCAATAGTCAAAATCGGTTACGTAAGGACTTAACAAGCTATTTCGATTTTTATGCAAAAACTTCAAATTGGTTCACAAATTGCCCAAGTGGGCGGGCAAGATGAACTCTGCCACGCCGTCGCGGATGAGCTGGAGGCCTTGATCAAGAGCCGCGCGGCGGAGGGAAAGATGGCGGTGCTAGGCCTAGCTACCGGAGGAACACCGCTCCCGCTCTATGCTGAGCTGATCCGCCGGCATCGGGAACAGGGACTCTCTTTTGCAAATGTCATGAGCTTTAACCTCGATGAATACGAGGGGCTAGGCCGGGACCACGAGCGGAGCTACTGGGCGGAGATGTGGGCGAATTTGTTCAACCAAGTTGATATCGACCCCGCAAACGTCGCGGTGCCGCCATCGATCTTCGATCATGCGGAAGACGCGGCGGCGAAGTATGAGCGGGCGATTCAGGAGGCGGGTGGTATTGACTGGCAGCTGCTAGGGATCGGAGGGGAAGGGCACATTGGCTTTAACGAAAAAGGGAGCGCGGTGACGAGCCGGACCCGCCGAATCGCCTTGGCAGAGCAGACGATCCGCGATGCAGCGCCGGGATTTGGCGGGGAGAAGCAGGTCCCGACCCATGCGATGACGATGGGGGTGGGGACGATTTTAGAGGCGGGGAGGATTGTCCTGATGGCACGTGGTTCCTCAAAGCGGGATATTGTAAAACAGGCGATGTCTGGTGAGGTGGGCCCAGAGGTCCCGGCGAGCTTTCTTCAAAATCATAGAAATGTCGGCTGGTTTCTTGATTCTGATGCTGCAAGATCCTGACCGAATGGCACCAACCAAACAACTTGTTACCAGCGCGACAAGCCTAGAGCAGCCTAAGGACTACTTTAGCGGCTTAAACTGGGGTGATGAAATCCTCCCGCGCGAGATCGTCTCGTTTTGCCGAGTGGCGCAGGATCACCGGACGAGTGGCTGGGATGGGATCTCGGCGAAAGCGGGGCGCTATGATCAGCACTCGCGCTATGTTTTATTGGTAGCTTTGGAGGGGCGTGGCCGCATGGGGGTGGAAACGACTCCTCGCCAGATTGAGGAAGGAGAAGTGCACTTACTCTTCCCGCACCAGATTCATTATTACATCGATTTGCCTGCAAATTTTTCGTGGCTCTACATCACTTTCGAGCTAGAGGGGGCAGCACGCCAGATGCTGGAGCATTGGCGGGATGGTGGCCGGAAGCTGGATGAAAAGGCTGAGGGTTTATTGATGGAGTTTTTAGCGCATTACCAAGCCGGGGATGGTCTGGCTGCGAGCATTGCGCTGGGGAAGGTCTTTGAAGGGATGAAGGCGGCGAAACCGGCGGAGGCTGAATCGGCAGCGGATACGGACTTAGTGGCTCAAATTAAGAAGCACGTCATGGAAAACTTAGAAGGGGACTTAGCGATGCCCGCTCTTTCTGATGCAATGGGTGTTTCTGAAAGTTATCTGCGTGCTGTTTTCCGCGAGGGGGCCGGGGTTTCCCTTGGAAACTTCGTAAGGTCCGTCCGGCTGGTCCGCTCCACTTACCTCCTTGAAAAAGGGGAACTAGATCTCGGTGAAATTTCTGAGAAGACCGGCTTTGGGTCGCTCACCAGCTTCACCCGCGCCTTCCGCCGCATGTACGACATGACCCCGAGTTCTTACCGAAAACGCTCCAAAGTGAGCGCCTAAAATCTTAAAGCAAAAATTATGAGTGAAATTAAAAACGGCACGACAGCAAAACTGTCGATCATGATGTTCCTGCAGTTCTTTGTATGGGGGGCTTGGTTTGCAACTCTCGGCCAATGTTTGGGAGCAAATGGATTGGTTGACTTTGGAGCTGGAGCATATGGATCTGCGCCATGGGGTGCGATTATTGCGCCACTCTTTCTGGGGCTAATTGCAGATCGGTTTTTCCCATCCCAAGTGGTGATGGGTGTTTTGTTTATCCTCGCTGGGGTTCTATTGTGGTTAGCGCATGGCGCTGCCGCTGCTGGGAATGGTGATCAGATGGTGTGGTTGATGACAGGCCACATGCTCTGCTACATGCCGACACTTGGCTTGGGAAACACGGTCGCGTTTACTCATTTGAGCCGACAGGTTTTTCCAAAGGTGCGAGTTTGGGGAACGATCGGCTGGATTGCGGCTGGTCTCTTCGTGGGCTTTATGGGTTGGACTTCTGATTTGGTGATTTTGAAAGTCGCTGCGATTGCTTCGGTTCTTCTGGGAGCCTTTTGTTTTGTTCTGCCTCACACGCCCGCCCCTGCTAAAGGTGAACCGGTCAGCGTGCGGTCGTTGTTGATGGTCGATGCTTTTAGACTGCTTTTGAAACCCGGTTTTCTCGTTTTTGCAATTTGCTCCACTCTCATCTGTATCCCACTGGCTTACTACTATGGCTTAACCTCTAACTACCTCGCAAATGCGGGATTCAAACAAGGTGCAGCTACGATGACGCTCGGTCAGATGTCAGAGATTTTCTTCATGCTATTGATTCCTTTCTTCTTCAGAAAGTTGGGCGTGAAGTGGATGATTCTCATCGGAATGGCTGCGTGGGTTGTTCGGTATCTTCTGTTTGCCTACGGCGCCCCTGATCAAGTTGTTTGGATGTTGTTGTTTGCCGTTGCGCTGCACGGAATCTGTTATGACTTCTTCTTCGTGACGGGCTTCATGTACACAGATCAAGTCGCCCCAAAAGCGGTGCGTGGACAAGCGCAGTCGCTGCTCGTGTTTCTGACGCAAGGTGTGGGAATGTATTTCGGCTACCAGGTAGCCTTTACGAAAAACGCTAGCGTCGAATCCTATAAACCTCTCGATGATGCGATCAAAGCGGGTCGCGGTGAGGAGACTCTGTCTTTTGGTGATAAGCTCGCTCAGATGTTTTCCGTAGATATTCCTGAGACTGTGGACCCTGAATTAGTGGGCAGTGCGATGAGCCAGTGGAAGGAGTTTTGGATGCTTCCCGCGGGCATGGCTGCGGTTATCATGGTGGTCTTTTTTGCTGCTTTTTGGGATAAAACAAAGGTAGGCGAGGACGAATGAATACCTTAGCTTTACAGAGCGGTGATTGGGCCGTGATTACGGTGGCGATCATCGTGATCGGGAGTGTGATCGGGGGGATGGTGAAATTTTACCGAGCCATGCAACTTTTATGGAAAGGGCGCCCTGAGATCGATCAGGCAGTCCTCGAAGAACAAGAACAAGAATTTCAAAATAATGAGCAAGAAGATTAAAGTATTATGTGTTGGTGCCGGCCACATGGGAACTTCCCATGCCCGTGCTTACCACTCCATTGAGGGGTTCGAGATTTGCGGGATCGTGACCCGTTCGGAGGGGAGTCGGAAGGCGCTCAATGCCGATCTGGGAACGGAGTATCCGGAATTTGGGGACTATGAGGAAGCGCTCGCAGCGACAAAGCCAGATGCGGTCTCGATCTCTACTTACCCCGATACTCATGCCGAGTTCGCAAAGGCTGCGATGGAAGCAGGGGCGGATGTCTTTATCGAGAAACCACTCGCCGAAACGGTGGCGGAGGCAGAAGAGATTGTGGCGAAGGCGCGCGAGACTGGGCGCAAATTAGTGATCGGTTACATCCTGCGTCATCACCCGAGTTGGATTAAATTTATCGAGGTTTCTCAGACTCTGGGCAAGCCACTGGTGATGCGGATGAATCTGAACCAGCAGTCGAGTGGGGATAGTTGGAAGACTCATAAGAATCTGATGTCGTCCATCTCACCAATCGTTGATTGTGGGGTGCACTATGTCGATGTGATGTGCCAGATGACACGTAGCAAGCCGATCCGCGTGAGTGGAATTGGCGCGCGCTTGAGCGATGAATTGCCGGAGGGGAAAATCAACTACGGCCACTTGCAGGTGACTTTTGAGGATGGCAGCATTGGCTGGTATGAGGCGGGCTGGGGCCCGATGATGAGTGAGACGGCATTCTTCGTGAAAGATGTGGTGGGCCCAAAGGGCTGCGTCACGATCTGTGCGAAAGAGGCCGGCGGTGAGGGTGCTTCGGCAGATGTCGATTCCCATACGAAGACAGAGTCACTCCGCCTTCATCACAGCGAGCTGAATGCAGAAGGAAAATTTGTGAAGCAGGATGACTGGATCACGACGGATGATGAACCCGACCACGATGGTCTGTGTTATCGTGAGCAGGAATACTTCCTGAAAGCGATCCAAGAGGACACCGATCTGGGTGACCATATGGATGATGCCATTAACTCAATGCGCATTGTCGCAGCGGCAGATGAAAGTTTCCGCACGGGAAAGACCATCGACCTTTAAACATGATAAAATCTCTTTTATTGGCACTCGTGACCTTGACCTCTGCTTATGCGGGGGAATTTGTCTCTTTGTTTAATGGGAAAGACTTCACCAATTGGGGTGGGAAGGATCAGACTGAACTGTGCGGATATATGGTCAAAGATGGCACTATCATCTCGACTCCAGAGTGTCGCACTTTACAGACGAAAAAAGAGTATTCCAATTACGTCTTACAGTTTGAATTCAAGCTCACCTCTGGCGCTAATAATGGTCTGGGAATTCACTACCCTGGGCAAGGTGATGCCGCCTACACGGGGATGGAAATTCAAATCCTCGATAACACGCATGAGAAGTATGCAAAGCTCAAGGACTACCAATTCCACGGTGGTCTCTATACCTTGGTCGCTGCTAAAAAAGGCCACTTAAAGCCGGTCGGCGAGTGGAACAAGGAGACCGTGACGGTGAATGGGCCTCATGTGGAGGTGGAGCTCAATGGAGTGGTCATCATGGAGGCCAATCTTGATGAGGTGAACAAAGCCAACCCGAAGCATGAGGGCTCAAAGCGCCGCGGTGGACACATCGCTTTTTGTGGGCATGGGGACATTGTGAGTTTCCAGAATATTAAGATTAAGGAACTGACTGTGGCTGGGAGCACAGAGAAATAGGAAAGAAGGTAGGCCGTTTCCTGTTGAGGGTTTTTAAAACCTCGGCAGGACAGCTGGTCTACTCGATAATAAACCCTAAATCAGGTGAGCCGAATGGCTCCGAAGAGCCTGTGAAATCCGCCCCAATGAAGTGATCGTTGGCATTAAATTGCAAGAACGACTGTCTGTCTGCCGGAGAATTAATGGAAAGGTGGTTTGAAGACTCAAAGGGAAAATTCTCTGAGTTAAAATTGTCGTCATCTGATTCAGAATCGACAGTAGGGAGTGAGACAAGATTCCAAGCACGTAGGTCCAGATTAAGGAGTGACTTCATTATTGAGGACGAGAAAGAGGCCGCGAGTGGGACTGAGGAGGGCTGTGGGTTCATTTTAAATTGAACTTTTAGAGATTCCGTGGTTACTAGATGAATGTCTAGCGAGGCTAATGGTCAATTCGAATTGAGCGAATTTGAATCTCTGGTGATTGAGTTCTTTCGCGATGGGGTACGTTTGCTGGGACTGCCTAAGTCGATTGGGGAGATCTATGGGCTGCTGTATGTGTCACAGGATGCGTTGTCGCTGGATGATTTGGTGACTCGGCTGGGGATTAGTAAGGGTTCCGTGAGCCAAGGCTTAAAATCTCTGCGGGAATTAGGAGC
>JALZWJ010000079.1 GCA_023300065.1 Akkermansiaceae bacterium | reverse complement strand
TTCATCGGGGCGAATCCCTACCGCCAAGCTTACGAGCGCGGGGTGAAATTGATCGGCGCGACCTGCCACTATGTCACTGGGGAGCTGGATGCAGGGCCTATTATCGAACAAGAAGTCGAACGGGTGCACCACCACCATAGTGTTTTAGACCTCGTGCGTTTAGGTCGTGATTGCGAACGCTCTGCTCTCGCGAGGGGGATCCGCTATCACGTCCATGATCGCACCATTATCGATGGCCGCCGCGCCATCGTGTTTCCGGACTAAATGCTTCCTTTACCTCGCTCAGCCATCCGATAGCTTCTACCTGATCAAAAGATGGCATTTCCGGAACGGCGTATCGATACATTGCAAACAGTTGAACTCGCCGAGGGTATAGAGATTCATCTCCGCGTGGCTGGGCCGTTTCTGCGTTTGATGGCGTATCTGCTCGATCTGTTGATTGAGGTCGCGATGCTGGTATGTGTCGGGGTGTTGGTGAATTTTATTTTCCCTCTCTTTGGTGATAATGTGAGTCAGGCCATTTATCTTCTGACCAGTTTCGTAATCTGGTGGTTTTACCATGTGATTTTTGAGGTCAGTCCGTGGGGTGCTACCGTGGGAAAGCGGACCCTAGGGCTGCAAGTGGTGAATACGGCGGGCGGTGCGGTGACTCTGGGGCAATCGATGATTCGTAACTTCCTGCGCGGGGTGGAATTCATACTACCCTTCGCTCCTCTCATTGCTTTTTTCAACGCTCGCTTTCAACGGCTGGGTGATCTGGCTGCGGGAACCTTGGTCGTTTATTCACGGCCCCGTATCGACCCTATTATTCCGGGCCCTCCACCTTTCGCGGGCGTCCCGGTGAATATCACTCTGACGCGGGAGGAGGAGGCGGCATTACTCTCATTCCGTTATCGTTGTGGGGGATGGTCTGAGGCGCGCCGCATGGAGTTGGCGAGTCATCTGCGTAAGCTGACGGGAGAAGCCGGGCCTCAGGGCGTTTCGAAGTTAATAGGAATGGCACACTGGTTGGAGGAACAACGATGAATCGGCAGGAATTCGAATCTAAAAACCGTAAGGAGTGGCTTGCTTTCGAACAAAATCTGGCGGCGTCTGAGAAGCGTAAACCGACCGATGAAAACGCAAATCTCCCGGCGGAGTTCCGTAAGGTTTGTTATAATCTTTCGCTGGCCCAGTATCGCATGTTTGGGCATCAGATTTGTGATCGGCTCAATGGTCTTGCGATTCGGGGATACCGCCTCATTCACCGAAAGCGGAGTTCCTTTGGCGAAGGCTCGATCCGTTTTGTGATGGGGACTTTTCCGCAAGCCTTCCGCCGAGAGTGGAAGCTCTTTGCGGTGGTGTCCTTAGTTTTCTGGATCCCATTTTTCGCAATGTGGTGGTCCGCGGATCGTGAGATCGAGTGGGTGCAGGCCCTCTTAGGTCCAGAGCAGATGGCAAGCATCGAGGGCATGTATGGGAAGGATGCCGATACCGCAGGGCACCTCCGGCAAGAGCATGGGTCGAACTTCATGATGTTCGCCTTCTACATCAATAATAATGTCGGGATTGATTTCCGGCTCTTTGCGGGGGGGATCTTCTTCGGGATTGGGACCCTTTTCTACCTGATCTATAATGGTCTCTTTTTCGGGGCGGTGGTGGGCTATGTCCAATACTCGGGCGATCCTGAGTTACTCTGGCGCTTTGTGGCAGGGCATTCGTCCTTCGAGCTGCTGGGGATGTTGGTGGTGGGAATGGCGGGGCTTAAGATGGGGTTCGCACTGCTCGCGCCGGCGCAGTTGTCTCGTGGAGATGCACTGGCGAAGGCGGGGCGAGATGGTCTCCCGCTCCTCATCGGAGGATCACTCATGACGGCGCTGGCGGCGGTGGTGGAGGGGTTTTGGTCCGCTCAGCCGTTCCCAGTGAACGTGAAATACACGGTCGGGATTACTTTCTGGGTGTTGCATCTTCTCTATTTTGTATTCGTAGGAAGGAGGCGTCATGGAGCTTGAAAAAGTGACCGCGGAGATCCGCCCGCGCACAGCATGGGAAGCGATTGATTTAGGAATTAGCCTAGTGCGGGCCCATGCGCTTTCTCTTTTGAAAGGGTGGATGGCCTCGGCCTATCCATTCTGTCTGGTCATCTTGGCCTTGAGTTGGAACTCGCTCGGCTGGGGCGTGTTTCTGATCTGGTGGCTTAAGCCCGTCTTCGAGCGCGTCGCGCTTCATCCATTAAGCCGCAGTCTTTTTGGTGAGCATCCCACGTGGCGGGATACGATGAAGGTCCTGCCTAGCGAGCTGCGGAAGAATAAGACCCTCGTTCTGATGGGCGTCGTGCTGGCAGTGATCGGTGCTCTCATTGGCATGATGGATGACAGAGAGGCACGGGCTGGGATGTCATCGATTTTAGGTCTCACCATGATCGGGCTGTTTTTTTACCGATCGGGTCTGAGTCGCAGCCTCATTCTCCCGGTGAAGTATTTGGAGGGCTTAGATGGGGCGCGGAGTAAATCGCGCATGCAGGTGCTCTCACTCCGCAGCTCCGGATCGGCGGTGAGCTTGACTTTCATCTGCCTCTTGATGGAGCTCGGCCTATTTGCAAGTCAGCTTTGGTTTTTCTACATGATGCTTCCAGAGGGAGTGGAGATGGGAGCCGTTTTTTTCACGGATGGCTGGTTTGATATAGATACCGAGGCGCTGCCGAAGTGGCTCTGGATGATGTTGGCCTTATTCTACCTGAATGCTCTGACCATTGTCGCTTGGTTTTACACGGGGGGGGGATTTGGCCTCTATGTGAATACGCGGACTTGGACCGAGGGGTGGGACATTGAGTTGAAATTTAAAGGATTAGGACAGCGACTAGGGCTCATCCTGATCGCGCTGTGCCTCATCGGGAGTGCGCCTACCTTGGAGGCGAATGGCGAAGTGAACGTGGCAGCGGAGCAGGTGCTGGCGGGCGAGGAGTTTGAGGTGAAGACGCGTGAGGTTTTTAAAGATCAGAAAGGAGAAGATCAGGATGATGAGCAAGAAGGTGACTCTCGGTCGTCGGATTATGGAATTGGGATTTTTGCGGGGATTGGGAATATGCTCTTCTGGGGGATTATGACGGTTCTCGTGGGCGGGGTGATTTGGGTGATCATTCGTAATTTGCACCTTTTCGGGAAAGGGGAACCCCGTGGGCTTCATGAGGCTGCTAAGAAGGTTAAGACGGTGGCGGGGATGAATGTGGAGCCTGAAAATTTGCCTCCTCATTTGCTAAAGGTAGCGCGGGGGCTTTGGGATGATGGGCGACATCAGGAAGCTCTAGGTTTGCTTTACCGTGGAGCCATTTCCTCGCTCATGACCCATGGTCTTGTAGAAATCGAGGAGAGCGATACCGAGATGGACTGCCTCCAGCGAGTATTGGCGAAAGGGGAAGTCGCGAATGCCTCGTACTTCAAAACCCTCACTGGAGCCTGGATGTCGCAAGCTTATGCCAAGCGCCTGCCGGACGATGAAGTCTTGGCACAACTTTGGGGGCAGTGGCCCTACCCTGAGAGGAGGGGCGCATGAGGATACTCTTGCTGATTGGGGTGCTTTGCTCGTTTTTTCTCCTGGGTTGCCAAGACTCCCGGCAACGAGAGAAGGAGAAGGATGTCCCGACGGGATACACCGGGAAGGCTCGTTTAAACCCTTATCTTGCCGCTGAGATTTACCTTAAAAATAAAGGTTGGGATGCCTCCAGCTCCCGCACGTGGTCGAACTATGGCAGCGAGACGAGCGTGATCTTTATGCCCGCATCCTATCTCCAAACCAAAGGGATGGGGATTCGCGCTCTGGACTGGGTGACGGAAGGGGGCACTCTGATCCTCACGGTTGATGGGGGCGCGCCGGAGCGCAATGATTTCACAACCAGCTCGGCAGGAAACGGAGTTCCTGAGGTAGGTCAGTTTGCGGGGATGGATTATCTTTTTGAGGAGTTAGAAATCGAGATTACGAACACGGATTGGAGTGACTACTTTGATGGGGAACTCGCGGAGGATGGGCATTTGTCCCGCGCTTGGCACCTCACCAAACTCGATGATGAAGAGCTGCATTTGGAGATGGAGGGGGATGTCGGCCTTTCCTCGGAGTATGCCCTGAGTTGGGATTTTCAGGTTGAGGGAGTTTCCCGAATGATCGGAGTGGGCTACGGCGATGGTGACGTGATGGTGCTAGCGCATGCTCGGCCTCTGCGGAGCGCCTACTTGGCGCGGGCCGATCATGGGAAGTTTCTCGAAGTGATCGCCGACTATTATGCTGATGGAGATCTCGTTTTTCTCTACGGATCTGGCACCTCATTCTTCGAACTTCTCTGGAAAGAAGGACACATGGTGGTAATCGCGGGGATCGTGCTTTTAGCTTTCTGGCTCTGGATGCGCATCCCGAGATTTGGACCGGTCTTGCAGGATGCCGAGGTCCAACCGAAGCCCTATGGCGAGGAGCTAAAAGCCTCGGCCCGCTTCCTCTGGCGACGCGGACAGATCGACCACTACTTACGCCCGCTACGCAAACGCTTAGAACTCGAAAATGAGGGTGACCCTGAAACCCTTTGCGAGCGCCTTGCCGAGACTTCGCAATCTTCGACGGATGAGGTCGCCGAAGTCTTAGCCACTCATTTCCCCAAAGATCCGGGCCACATCTTTAAGGTGGTCCAAAAACTCCAATCCCTCTTGAAACGATGACTGAAAACGATCCCTTCGCACCCACTCCAATTGCTGAAAATCCACCCGAGGAATCTGCCCCGGGCCTCAGCAGCGTAACCCGCCTTTCCGAAACCCTCCGAGCCGAGATGAAGAAGGTCGTTTACGGTCAGGAAGCC
>JALZWJ010000078.1 GCA_023300065.1 Akkermansiaceae bacterium | reverse complement strand
GGGGGGGGGGAGGCTCGCTCAGAGAATGACTTGGCGAGTCACCAAAAAACCCAGCCGGGTTGGCTGGGTTGAGGGAATGGAGGCCTTTCTTCTTACCTTCTTCCTTTTGGGGCGTGGCCGCCGGAGTGGGCTTCCGCTTATTCAGACTCGGGAGCCTCGGCCGGTTGCTTCTCTGTCTTTAGGTCCTCGACGGCCTCCGCTGCTTTCTTCGCTGCTTTTTTCGCTGCGGCTTCGGCCGCTTTTTTTGCTCTTTTTGCTGCGTTCCTCGCTTTTGCGGCCTTGGCTTTGGCTGTTTTTTCTGTGGCAGCCTCCGCTTCTGCGGCCTCCACTTTGACGGCCTCTGCTGGGAGCGGAGGGCGTGAGCCGGGGAGGGGTGGAGGATTCACGGCGTCTTTTACTGAATCGGCGTTCTTGGCGGCGTTCTTGGCGGCTTTTTTAGCTGCGGCTTGTGCTTTTTTGTCGATGCTCCGAACTCGTTTTGGAGGAGTGGTAGGGGCTTCGACAGGGGGCTTAGCCTTTTCTTTTGTCTTCTCCTTGATTTCTTCTTTGACCTTTTTGACCTCTTTGACCTCTTCCTTCGGGCGAGCAAGGGATGGTGGGACTCCTTGTGTGGGGATTTGTGTTCGTAGGTTCGGAGTCGGCGTTGTGTGAGGGAGGGGGACCTGAATCGGTGGCGTGGAAGTGCCGGTTTTTGTCTGGGGGACGATTTTTACTTTTGTGAATGCGCTGCGGCTACTGATCAATGCGCCTACGGTGGACTGGCTGACGAGGAAGTGACGCCCTTCTAATCGCTCTCTCAAGCGGTTCACGCTGGCAGAAAGATCGGCGAGGTTGGCGATGCGTTGTTCAAAGACCGCTTTTGCTTGGGTGTCGGCATCTGCAGCAGGTGTCTCTGGCTTGGTGGGGCCATTGAGGATCTGAAGCGAGGCGATGTAGTTGATTTGAGGATCCGGCGCTGGGATTGGCGCGGAGGGGTTCTCCACGTCGATGTTCTTCGCTTCCTGCTTTTCTGGAACGATGGTGATGAGGAAGGTTGATCCGGCTGAGTCGGTCGCTTTGATGAGTCGCGTTCCTTTTTCATCGGAGCGTGCTTTGACTTCTTCTTCGTCCAGGAGGTTTAGGAAGGAGCCGCGGGCTAAGATGTTTTTAAGGGTGCCGGTCACGCGATTTTCGGTCTCTTCCTTTTCGCTTAAGTTGGCGAGGAGGAAGTCATCCATCACGGTGTTACGGGAGATTTCCCAAGGGGTGAATGAGTCATCTTTCGGGGCAGAGACCTCGATCTTAATGACGCCTTCTTCAAGGGGGGAGAAGTCCTTATCAATCCAGTTTTTTGGGTCCGCATCGACGTAAGCGAAGGGTTGGTGGATGATGTAGACTCCGCTGTCGTCATCGGAGAGGCGGATAAAGCGGCCTGCGGTGGTCCCTGCGCCGCCGGTGGCTTGGCGGGACTTTCCGAGGAAGAGTTGGCGGTCATCTTCGCCCTCGCTCATGAGGGTTATGATGTCGGGGCGCGCGGTGAGATTTTCGACGGTGGGGTCGAGATCAAAGCGATTGTAGTAGGCCTCAGAGGCATTCACACCCTGGGCGATCTTGGCATTACGGATCTCGGAGAGGGCACTGGTGACGGTGTCGAAGTTGGCCGGGAAATTACCCTGTTCGACGACGTGCCATGTGTCGTCCGTTTTTTTCAGGGTGACGGAGTCCTCGCCTTTTTCGATTTTGAATTCATCGATCGTGTCGACGAGGTTCGAAGGGAAGACGAGCGAGCCTGTTTCGAGTTTCGTAGCGGAGGTTGAGGTGTTGGGATCCTTCTTATTGATAAATAAAAAGTAGGCGGCGCCGGAGGCGAGGATCCAGAGGATCAGGAGGTGAAGTCGTGACATGGTTTCAGTGACGGGTTCGAGATGAGTAAATAGGGAGGAAGTTTAGCGGGCGTGAGTGAAAATCTTACGCCAGATGAAGACGAGGAGCCCGAGGAGGATGACGGCGGCAGGGACGACGAGGATCGCCTTCATAAAGATGTCGGTTTTAAGGGCATCGATCTGTGATTGGTGCGATTTTTGCTCTTGGCGGATCGCCTTGCGGGCGTCGACCTCGGCCTTGCGGTATTCGTTGATCTGCGCTTGATATTCTGGGGTCAGTTGGGCGGAGTTGGCTTGCGTGAGCTGCGAGCGGATTTGCTGCATTTTGGCGGTGGCCTGAGCGCCTTTTTCTTTGAATTCCTTGATGCGATCACCGGCTACTTTTTCAAGCTCAGCTTCCTTGTCCTTGAGAACCGTGAAGGTGCGGTAGACTGGGGTGCGGGCCCGGGCCCCGATGAGGTGCGGTGATCCTACCGCTTGGTCGATGATGTTGAGGATGAAGGGGCCGTTACCACTGACGGGGAGAACGTTGCCTACGAGGCGTTGGTAATTGTATGAGAGGCCATCGTAAAGGAAGTCCGAGTCGGCGATGAGGTAGAGGTTGGCGCGAGCGGTGCCGGTGGTGAGGCCGCTGCTGAGTGGTGCGTCATCTTTGGGCTCTTCTCCGGCTGCTGGGGCGGTTGGCTGACCTTCGGGGAAGGCGGTCTCGAAGGTTCCGCTGAGAAGGGTGACGTAGGATTGCCTTTGGTCGCTTGTGGTCTGGTTACCGAGGGCGAAGCGCAGTTGTTGCTGGGCATCTGAAGCAGTGACTTTCTCATTGTCGATGAAGGTATACTTGTAGGAGGACTCGACCAAGCGGGTGGTCTCAAGGCCAGGTCCGATGGGTGCTCCCTCTGCTCCCATGAATCCACCGGCGGTGAGGAGGGCGAGGTTTTGGATAGAGGCGAGTGAGATGTCATCCTGCACGGGCATGGCTTCTTTGTTAAGAATGACAACGGATCCGCCTTGCTGTGCGTAGGCGCGGTCGATGATGACCTGCGAGGTGCTGAACGCGACGTTGTGCTTCTTGAAAAGCATGGGGAGGCTGGAGCTGGTGGGAATGGATTGTTGTGGGGGCATGCCGGGCATTTGTGGACCGGTAGATTGCTGGGCCACCATGGAGAGTGGATCAACACAGGCGATGACGGTGCCACCACGGAGGAGGTATTGGTCGAGTGCGAATTCTGCTTCCGGTGTGATGCCAGCGGGGTGGATAAGGAGGATCAATTTGATCTTCTCTGGGTCGAGGTAGTCAGGATGTTCCCCCCAGTTTCTTTCTTCATAGACATCTCCGAGAGTGGCCAAAGGCATCATGCTCAAGTTGACGGGGTCATAGGTGCGGTCTAGGACTTGGTTGAAAAGCCATCCTTTGTTGGACATACCGCCGACGGCGAGATTATGGGCAGACATGAGGCCGATGACGGGGGTGTTCCGCGTGGTGACCTCGGCGATCGCGCTGATGACCTGGAACTCAAGTTGGGTCTCTTGAGCGGGATCAAAGACGGGGATGACGGTCTTTTTTTCGAGGGAGCTGATGGAGGCGCCGAAGATCATTTTATCATCTTGAGTGACATCGACTTGCTGGACTTGGTCGAGGAGGGCGGCGTCTTCCTCATCGGTGTTTGGCTCGGGGTCGATGAAGT
>JALZWJ010000077.1 GCA_023300065.1 Akkermansiaceae bacterium | reverse complement strand
ACCGCCACATAAGTTTGTTTTGGAGCTTTCAGATTCGTTGAGATAATTCAGACTACTAAATCACGAACGGCGGGGGGCATCAGCTCCTAATCGTTCTAGTTTAAAAATCGATGATTCAAAAATGCACAGAATGTAAGCAGACGGTGTCGTCTGATGCGGATGCGTGCCCACACTGTGGCTATCGAATGAGAGGGCGCGAACACATGATCAAGTGCTCTGGCTGTAAGAATGAGATATTTCCCATTACAAATCCCCATGACACGATCAGCAAGTATTGCCCAATTTGCCAAAAACCGGCCACGAATCTTGGCTGTAGATACGTATTTCTGGGAATTGTGCTAACTGTGTTTGTCGTGATTTTAATCGTGGTGATTTCTGGATTCAGATTCTTATTCCAATAAAATTTCGGGAGTGTGGGAAAGTGAACAGAGCTGTTTATGTCCAATCAACTGGAGATCCCGAACAACCGATGAGAGGCGCTGCTTTTAGCACTGCCCCTCACCATTCGAAAGCACACTAGAAAAACACCGGTCTAAATGGAGTCGCTTTTCATGTTGTTAATGCTGTTGGTTGTGGTGGCCTGCGGGGTCGTTCTTATCGTGCAGATCACCCGGTTTATTTCGCGGAAGAAGCTATCGAGAGGTGGATGGATCACGGCGTGCATCGCTTTCCTCCCAGTCGTGTTTTTTCTGAGGTCGGCCATGATCCGAGCCGTGACCGAATACAATCCAAGTGATGCCACCCTCGGGCGAATAACCGGACACCACCTCAATGGAGCCACTTTGACTGGAACCTTACGTTCAGTGGATCGACCCTGGAGCAACCACGCTGGATCACAAGATGGGGGAGCCCCGCGATCCTTCCCTATTATCCGGGACCAGAGAGGGCAGACGGCTTGATCCTGAGAAAACAATAAAGTAAACTAGATGGGGCAGGAACTAAGGTGCCAGGAAAACCGCTTTGAAGCGCTGGCAAATTTCGCGATCCCGAATCGAGGAAGAATGGGTGAATCGATCGCAGAGCCAACGGGAAATCCTCCTTGTGTGGGGGTCGTGAATCAGAGTATGAAAAGGAATGAAGGTTCCTGCCCATATCCTACTCATTTTATGGTCCTGCCTCATGACATCGTGTGAAGATACTCGACAAGTTGAACTTGAAGAATTCAAGCCTTTCGAAGGTCCTGAACCAGTAGCGGTTTTTATAGAGACCGATCCTTGGGCGAAGGTTATCGGATCAGATACACCTCGGTTTGCTCTTTATAGTGACCGAACAGTTATTTTCCTGAGAACTGAAAAAAATCGTAAGAGCCTTCGAACAGCGACACTTAAAAAAGAGCGGTTTGACGAATTACGACAGCGATTCCTGAGTGTAGCAAAACTATCCAAGTTGAAGCACTCCTAGAATATGGCTCCTCATGTCACAAGTCAGCCGAAAGCAATGTTTTACATGCAGTCGGGTAATGAGGAGGTGACCTCGACAGTTTATGGCCTCGTGGCTGCTGATACACCGATTCGCTCTCACACTAGTTTTCCAACCTCCGAAAAGCCGGATACACCGCCGAAAGAGCTTCTAGACCTCCATAATTTTTTAGTGACGTTCGATCTCCCCCACGCTGAGGAGTGGGAGCCTAAATTTATCGAGGTGATGATTGGACCCTACGAAAACGCGCCCGATCCTTCCATTCACTGGCCCGCAGATTGGCCAGGCCTTGAATCTGATCGAGCATTTAAGCGGGGAGGTTCATATTCGATTTTTATCGACGGAGAGAAGCTGCCGAAGCTCACAGATTTTCTGGCGAGCCGTAAACAAAAAGGTGCTGTGGAGATTGGAGGTAAGAAATGGGGGGCTTCTTATCGACACATGTTCTCAAATGAGCCAGTTTGGCGAAAGGCCTTTCGGGATTCTCGAATGAAGGCTGCCGAAAAATGACTCCGAAAAACAGAGAAAATTGGGAAGCTACCAGGGCAAAAGGGCGGACTCGGTTCATTCTAGTGACCGGTGTTCTGGGTTGGGGACTTCCCATGTTTCTCTTCATGACGTTTTGGGTGCAGAAGGTCAGCGTGGATGATGTGGGGAGTATTGCTCTCTCGATGGCGCTTTGGGCCGTTGGCGGTCTAGGTTTCGGGTATTGGGTTTGGAGGGTATCGGAAAAGAAATATTTAGAGGCCATTGAATCCGAGGAACCAAATCGGAGAACAAACGGAAGCTGAGGGGACCCTCACCGCACAAACCGATCTGCCACCACGCTCAGGAGCATCCCTGTCACGAATCCACCGATGTGGGCTCCGTAGGCGATGCCTTGGCCCGGTCCCATCACGCCCATGAAATCTAGGGCGATGCCGACCGCGCCTGCGGTGGCGAGTTCGCTGGAGCTCACGGGGCGGGCCAGGGGCCAGACCTCGCATTCTTGCCGTGGCCGTTGTGTCGCGAGGCCGAAGTAAAATCCCTCCAGCCCCATCAAGGCCCCGCTGGCGCCTAGCACGGGGATCACGCTCTCGGTATTCAGCATGATCTGCCCGACCGATCCTCCGACCGCGGTGATGAGGTAGACGAGGATCATCCATCGCCACCCGCAGAGTTCAAAAACCACCACCCCAAAGATCCAAAGGAAAAGGAGATTCCCCAGCAGATGTCCGCCATCGCCGTGGAGGAAGGCGGCGGTCAAGCTGGTGGAGAGAGTCGTCCAGACATCACCCGTCAGCTCCCCGTCGCGGAGACTTTCCCAAGCTCCCACCACCTCTGCTGGAACCATCATCCAGGCTCCTAGATCATGCCTCCAATCGATCACCGAAATGACGATAATCACTCCCAGCAGGATCAAGACGGGAAACCGTTTCCCTAGGGATGAATCAGGCATGTTTGCAGGGACTTTCTCCTTCTGGCTGGTTTCGTAGAAAGTCTGCCACTTGTGTGAAGAAGGCCATGAGGGCGGTCCGGATGCCGGGGTCTGCCACCACCTCATCCGCTGCTTCACCCATGATCTCGACCCA
Organism: Akkermansiaceae bacterium; assembly: GCA_023300065.1. Classification (GTDB taxonomy): domain Bacteria; phylum Verrucomicrobiota; class Verrucomicrobiia; order Verrucomicrobiales; family Akkermansiaceae; genus SW10. The sequence continues at coordinate 5,204 of JALZWJ010000077.1, read as the reverse complement.
ACGTTTGGCCTCTGCCTTGCCGATTTTAAATGGCATGTGCCGTCCTCGTAAACGGGGATGGCCTCGTTTTTCTAAATACCGCTGATCTGCTCCGAATCGAAAGAGCAAAAAATCCCGGAGCCGCTCCTCTGAGCCCTTCCAATCATCGGCCGGATACATGGGCCCGATGAGGTCATCCACCCGCATTCGTTTATAAAATGCCCGTGTCAGTTCCGTAAAACCGTTCTCTCCTAGAGTTGCATAGATTAATTCTTCATTCATCGTCGCTTTGGTCTTAGAGCATGTCTGGCTCACCTGCCAAAATCAAGGATTGCGGCTCTACTATACATTCGTCATCATTTTGACCATCTTATCGAATACTTTTCATGAGCGCCCCGATCCAATTTAATGCCCCGGAACCCTCCGAACTCAGCGAACTTCTCAATGGGTATGAGGTCACCTCGCTCATTGCCAAGGGTGGAATGGGCGCCGTCTATAAAGCGACGCAGATCTCTCTGGATCGGCCAGTTGCCGTAAAGCTCCTTCCCGAGGAGCTTTGTGATCCAACGTTCCGCGAGCAGTTCCAGGCCGAGGCCCGCGCCATGGCCAAGCTGAACCACGCCAACCTCATCGGGATCTTTGACTACGGTGAGGCGAATGGAATGCCGTATATCGTGATGGAGTTTGTCGCGGGTAAGTCGCTCTACTATTCCAGCTATGAAAAAGCGATCGATCAAACATTGGCGGTAGAGATTGTCATTGGGATTTGTCATGGCCTCGCAGCGGCGCATGACTCCGGCATTATCCACCGTGATATTAAGCCCGCTAACATCCTGCTTGATGCAAACGCGAAGCCTAAGATCGGGGACTTTGGCCTCGCCTCACCGGCCGATGCGGAAGGCTCCGAAGATGGGCTGATTTATGGAACTCCGGGATACGCTGCTCCTGAGATTTTTGACAATGCCACGGCTGTAGGAATCCCCTCTGACCTCTATGCGGTCGGCGTCATCCTCTACCAGCTCCTGACCGGGAAAATGCCTGAGGAGCCAGCCAGCCCACCCTCCACCGTTTCTAAATGTGACGCACGGCTGGACCCCATCTTCCGCAGATCCACCCGGCGTAACCCTGCGGCCCGTTTCCAAACCGCTACCGAGATGGCCGTGGAGTTGGAGAAAATTCTCCCCACCCTCGGCGCCGGAGGCCGCCGTGCTATTAAGACTGGAAGCGACCGCCCCGCGGCTGGTGGCGTGACTTTAAAGCGGCGTCTGGCCAGTGACCGGTCCGCAGATCAAGGCGCGGGCGATCCATCAAAACCGAAGCTCGTCGCCCTCAAAAAAGGCGAATCCCCACCCGCTTCACGGAACAAACTCACCCCCATGCCTGAGAAGAGCGAGGGGGCGGAAGGGGATCAAGCCACCCCAGCACCAGCACCACCTGTCATCGCGATCGAGACGGGGAGCAACTGGCCCATTATCCGGAACCTTCTCATCATCGCAGCCCTGATCCCTGCCATCATTTTCACGTGGGGTCTTTACGAAAAGAAACAAGCAGACAGTAAGGCCAAGCGTGATGCAGAGCAGCTGGAACAGGCGAATGAGGAGATCGAGCGCAAGGCGCAATACAAAGTGGAGCGCGAGGCTGCAGCCGAGCGAGAGAGTGCCGCCGCTGCCAAGCGGGCCCGCCGGATGCAGTTCGAAAAAAAGCGGGCCGCCGAAGCCGAGGCTGAAGCAGCGAAGACTCCTCTAGAGCGCCTCGCGGAATTTCGCGGGAATCTCTACAGCGGGAGGCGTGATCAATTTCCGGTCGGCACTCTGGACCGCACCACCCACTCCCTTTTCTTGGTCGATCAGCCCATGACTTGGAGTGAAGCGTCTCAGTTTGCCGAGCGTCATGGCGGGCACCTTGCGGTACCCTCCACCCAGTCAGAGATCGATGTCTTAGCGAAGCTCATGGATGGTCAGACTCGCCGCATCTGGATCGGCGGGGGAGCCACCGGGAGTAGTGGCTGGGGATGGGTCAATGGAGATAAGTGGACCTACCGTGAGCCTGGCACCACGCTCGGTTCCTGTGCAGCGCTCACGAATAGTAGTGTGATTAAAGCCCGCCCGAATGCTGAGAAGAACACCTTTGTCATCCAGTGGTCTAAGGATGGGAGCAACCTCGGCTCCACCGCCGCGCAGTTAGAGCGCCTCGTCCCCACTCTGGATAGCCCTAGGCCTGCTTGGCCACCAACTACGGTGGCCCACCAGAACCGCACCTTCCTTCTCGTTTATCAGCCTGTTTCTTGGGATGAGGCGGACCTCATTGCCAGTAGTGCAGAGGGTCACCTCGCCATCGTCTCTAAGCCGCTGGAGGGGATCTTCCTCCGAGATTATCTGAAAAAAGCCCTCCCGCCTCAGCAGTCAGCCTGGCTAGGTGGACGCTTGATGAAAGAAACTTGGACCTGGACCAGTGGAGAAGCGTGGACGGAGGCCTCTTGGGCCCCGAATTCCCCAGATGGCGATGCCTCCCACACCGCCCTCCGTTACCTGAACGCCCCTGATGAAGGAGGCTGGGATGATGCCACGCCAGAGGCTGGTAATGCCCAGGGCTTCCTCATCGAGTGGAGTAATGATGACGCAGCAAGCACCTCCAGCACCAAGGTGGCTCCGACTGGGAACGCGGAGCTCATTAAGTTCCGTGAGATCGCCCGGCGCTTTGTCCAGAAAGAGGTGAGAGAGCACGAGCAGATGCAGATCGGAAATCGCGATTACTGCCTAGGAAAAATGAGGGCATGGTATGGCCTCCTCTCGAAGAATAATCAGGCCCCCTATGAAGCGGCCCTGTTCGCTCTCCAAGAGAATCTCCCTGAAGATGGCGATCTCAGTGGTGAAGTAAACCTTGGGAATCTCCCACCAAAGGCACTGAAGATTTTTGAAGACTCCCTACGGCGTCAGAACTTGAAGCAACAGGCCTTGGACACAAAGCTCACGAATTTACGCCAAAATTACCTCAAAAAACTCCTCGTTATGATGGACAACTATGAGAGCTCCGGGCTCAAAACCCAAGTCGCAGCGATCCAGAAGGAGATCGAAGCGATCGGGCAAGATGGCGGGAGCTTCCGCTCCTACCTCGGTTATTAAGCGCCCCTTTCTTCCCACCTTTAAAAACGGTCTATTACAAAGTTCGTTTATTTTGGATCGTTTTTTCTTGTAGATCGTGGCAGCCCATGAGGTAGAGTAAACGCGTAACCACAACAACCACCCCATTTAAAAATGAAACTTACTAAAACAATTCTTTTGTCAGCCGTAACTGGCTTCGCTTTCCTCACTACTTCTTGCGACAAAGCTAAGGAGGCTGCTGCTGCCGCTGGTGATGCTGCGGGTGACGCCGCTGCCGCTGCTGGTGACGCTGCCAAAGAAGGTGCTGAAGGAATGAAGGACAGTGCTGCTGGTGCTGCCGATGGCATGAAGGAGAAAGCTGCAGGCGCTGTCGACGACATGAAGGAGAAAGCCGCAGGCGCTGTCGACGACATGAAGGACAAAGCTGCAGGCGCTGTTGAAGACATGAAGGACAAAGCTGCAGGCGCTGTCGATGACATGAAGGACAAAGCCGCAGGCGCTGTCGACGACATGAAGGACAAAGCCGCAGGCGCTGTCGAAGGCATGAAGGACAAAGCCACAGGCGCTGTCGAAGGAATGAAGGACAAAGCCGCAGGCGCTGTCGAAGGTATGACAGACAAAGCCACCGGCGCTGCTGACGAGATGAAGGACAAAGCTGCAGGTGCTGTTGAAGGCATGAAAGAGAAAGCCGCTGACGCTGTCGAAGGCGCGACTGGCGAGTAATTAAACTCATCTTAGATCTTTTAAAACCCGCTGAGGATTCATTCCCGGCGGGTTTTTTACGCTCGGTGGAAAAGCTCAGCTATTATTTAGATCGCCCGACGATTTGCGGGGTTTCCTTTTGTTCTGGGGGTTGAAACTAAGGTGCCAGGCACCAAGCACCCCGGATCTGGACTACACCTATGATGGCTTCGGTCGTGTCACAGATGTCTTCCGCGGAATCAGGGTCGATGCCCAGGACCCCTCTCGTGATTCATGCCTCCTACAGCTATGATCCCGTGACCTTGCAGCTCACTACCGAGCATCTCAATCGTGACTACCACGCGATATCCACCACCCTGACTCGACGCTACGATGCCTACTTAAGGCCGGAAAGAACCAGCATCGACGTCCCTTCTTTTCAAGCCCCCCTTTACGGATCCAGTTATGCCTATGATGCTGCTGGGCGGGTTGGGTCCGTGACCAATATCCGTTCCGGAGATACCTTCACCTACGGTTATGAGAATCAGAGCTACGGTCTTATCGAAACTATTACCGGCCCAGCCCACACTGTCACAAATGCATGGGAGGCCTCGCGGAACGTTCTCGATAAAAAGACAAATGGACCTGACACCGCTCCTATTTCATCCTATGACTACACCGTGAATTCCTTGGGACAACGCACCGCTCTCGCAACTGCTGGCTCAGCCTTCAGTGTGCAGCCCGCTTTGTCTTGGCGCTACAATGAACGTGGCGAACTGACCGAAGTCGATGACAGCAGTTCTAGCAACTTCGACCACGCCTACCAATACGACGGCATTGGAAACCGCCAAAAAACGGCCTCCGGCCTCTTGGCCGATCTCCCAGCCACTCCGGACTACGTCGCAGATGCTCTGAACCAATACGAGAATGTCACGCTCGGCGGCACCACCCTCAGCCCGGTCTATGATCTTGATGGGAACGCCACCTCCTACCCACTCCCAGTCGCTCCCTCTGCCAACAGCACCCTCGTTTGGGATGGCGAAAACCGGCTGATCTCGGTGACCACGCCAACCAGTGAGTTCACAACCTTTGAGTATGACTACCTCAGCCGCCGGATGGTCAAAGTCACTACGACAGCGGACTCCAGCACCAATGAGTGCTTCTACTATGACGGCTGGAACCCCATTGCGGAAAAGCAGGCCCCTTCCGCAGGAGGCGGCTTCCATGAAATCCGCCTCTACACTTGGGGCTTAGACCTCAGTGGAAGCATGCAGGGCGCGGGGGGAGTCGGTGGCCTCCTCGCTATTGAGAGGCAAAGCAACCTCTCCAGCCTCCCGGCCACCACCCATCACTACTATCCGACCTATGATGGAAACGGAAACGTCAGTGAATACCTCGACGATGCAGGAGCCGTGGTAGCTCATTTTGAGTATGATCCCTTCG
>JALZWJ010000076.1 GCA_023300065.1 Akkermansiaceae bacterium | reverse complement strand
CCTTTGGATGGCTCGGCGCAGTTTACGGATGCTCCGACGGTGGTGCTGGAGGTTTTGAGTCCGTCGACTCGGCGGATTGATGAGACGTCGAAGTTACAGGCATATTTGACGCTGCCGAGTTTGCAGGTGTGTCTGCTTGCGGAGTCGGACGAGGCCTTTGTAAAGGTGTATCGCCGGAAGGGTGAGGAGTTTGTGGTGGAGGTCTATGAGGGGCGGGATGCGGAAATCGCGCTTCCTGAGATTGAGATGAGTCTTTTGTTAAAAGAGCTCTATCAGGATGTGGAGTAGTGCTGAAACCTAGGCGAGGATGTCGGCGATGGGTTGGCCGGTTTTGCCTCCCATTTTGAAGGGGCGCTTGTTGGGCGAGTAGAGGATCTGGTCGTGAGAGAGGCCCATGGCGGCGGCGATGGTGGCGTTGAAGTCAGCGGCCGAGGTTTTTTCGGTGATGACGTTTGAGGCAGTTTTGTCAGTCTCTCCGTAGACGGTGCCGCCTTTGATGCCGGCTCCGGCGAGGGCAAAGGAGAAGGCTTTTGGGAAGTGATTCCGGCCAGCGTCGCTGTCGATTTTAGGGGTGCGGCCGAACTCGGTGGCGATGACGATGAGGGTGCTTTCTAGGAGGCCGCGTTGTTCGAGGTCGGTGAGGAGGGCGGCGTAGGCTTGGTCTAGGACGGGGAGCATTTCGTCGGCCTTGGTGAAGTTGTTGGAATGCCAGTCGAAGCCGCCGTATTGGACCTCGACGAAGCGGACGCCGTGTTCGACGAGGCGGCGGGCGAGGAGGACGCCTTTTGAGAATTTTTCGGTGCCGTATGCGGCGAGGGTGTCGGGGGATTCTTTTGAGAGGTCGAAGGCTTCGAGGTCCTTTGATTTCATGAGGCTGACGGCGGAGTTAAACATCTCGTCATAGGCGCGGATGCCGCGTTGGCCTTTTTTAAATTTGGAGGAGAATCCTTCGTCGAGTTTGGTGCGGAGTGCGATCTGGCGGTTAAAGGCGGCTTCGGAAACGTTGTTGCGGCGTTTGGCATTTTGGAGGCCTTTTGTGGCATCGCCGATGGGGAGTGGGGCGACCTTTGGCTCGAAGAAACCGGCACCGGGGTGGCCGTTGCCTGAGTGGACGGTGACGAAGGGTGGGAGGGTTCCCTTGAGGCGATTTGGGTCGAGCTTGTTCGCCCAAGATCCGAGGGAGGGGTGGGTGATGGCGGCACGCTCGGTGTAGGAGGTGTGGATGTGGTAGTTGCCCTGTGAGTGGGCTCCTTGGGTGGAGGACATGGAGCGGACGAGGGCTATTTTATCGGCGTGTTTCGCGGTTTTGGCGAGGTGTTGGCCGAGTTGGATGCCATCGACGTTGGTGGAGATCGCTTTGATGGGCCCGCGATACTCGGAGGGGGCATCTGGCTTGGGGTCAAAGGTGTCGATGTGAGTCATGCCGCCTGCCATGTAGAGGTAGATGACGTTCTTTGCTTTGCCGTTTCCTTGTGCTTGGGCGGCTGCGATGGCTTCTGCGGCTTCGGCTGAGGAGAACCAGGAGGCGGAGGCTCCACCGAGAGTGACGCCGAAAGCGGTCTTGGCGGTGTTAGAAAGGAAGTCGCGCCGTGAGGGTTCGTCGAGTTGGCTGAAGGGGTTCATTGGACAAAGAGGAAGCGGTTAGAGGTGAGGATGGCGCGGGCGAGGGTCGCGGTGGATTCGAGGGTTTGTGTCTCTGGGAGGAAGGCTTCCTTTTCTGCGTCGGTGGGGAGGGCTGAGTAGAGGCTGAGGAAGAGGAGATCGAGCCGCTCGGCGGGGGAGGCTGCGTCTTTTAAGCTGCGAGCGAAGGCGTTCTTTTTGTTGGTGAGGAGGCTGGTTTCGTTGCCATTGAGAAGGCGCAGGGTCTGGGGGACGGTGGCTTGAGTGTGTGCGGATGAGGGGGCCTCGGCATCTGAGCCTCCGAACTCGGCGATGAATGATCCTCCGCGTTGGGGGGCTGGGAGTTCTGAGGCGCGCATGCGGAAGTCGGGGTGAGCGGCGCGGGTAACGGGAGCTTGGCGGCCGACGGCGGCTTGGGTCTTTTTGACGATTTCGCTTTGGTTGTTGTTGCCGTTTTTGCGGTATTTTTTGCCGCCGCCTTTTTTGAGGGCTGTGATTTCGAGGTTGATCCGTTTTGCGGTGTCAAAGTCGCCCTTTTCCTTTGCGGTGCGGAGTTTAGTGCGGAGCAGTGAGGTTTGTTTTTGGGTGGAGCGGCGTTTGGCTTCTGCGCCATCGATCGCTTGGTCGATTTCTCTGAGTTGCTGGGCATTTGAGCCCATGAGGACTTTGAAAGAGGTGACGTATTCTTCCCACCCATCTTGAAAGGAGTTGTTGGTATTTGAGTCTACGTTTCCGGAGGTGAGGGTGACGAAGGAGTCGCGGATTTCCTCGGCATTGAGTCGGCGCAGGACGGGGCCTTGGAAGTGGAAGGAGAATCCTTGGGCGGGTTGCTCGGTGGTGACTTCTCTTTGGAAAAGCTGGGTGTGGTAGAGGATGCGGAGGAATTGTTTGAGGTCGTAGTCGGTGGCGAGCATCGCCTTTTCGAGGTAGGTGACGAGTTCTGGATAGTGTGGTTCGGGCGAGCTGTTCCAATCGTCTGGGTTGGCAACGAGCCCGTAGCCGAAGGCATATTTCCAGAGGCGGTTGCTGATGGTTTTTGTGAAGTAGGGGTTCTTTGGTGAGCTGACCCAGTTGGCGAAGTGGTCTCGGCGATTTCCGGGCGAGATGTCTTTGGTTTCGAGGCCGAAGAGGAAGCCGGGCTTTACGGTGTCGCCCGCTTTTCCGTCTTCGTAGGCGTAGTCGGCGGGGAGCTTGAGCTCTTGGCCCGCAATATCAGAGATGGCGCTGCGGCGGTGGTAGCGAAAGACGGATGCGAGGTTTCTTGCCTCGCCCTTTTTCTTTTTGTTTTTTTGGTCGAGGGCTTTGCGCTCTGCCTTTGTTCTCTTGGTGAATTTTTTTCCTCCACCTTTCATGGGGCTGATGCCGATGACTTCGGCGATTTTGTCACGGCCACCGTCGAAGCGGTATTCGGTGCCACCGAGGAAGGCGGCGAGTTGGTAGTATTCCATCTGGGTGGTGTCATCGAAGGGGTGGTCGTGACATTGGGCGCAGCCGATTTGTTGGCCGAGGAAGACTTGGACGGTGTTGCTGACGTTATCGAGAAGCATGCCGCGATCTCGGAGGTAGTAACCGACGGCGGGATTGTCTGCGATGTGCCCTTCGGCGGAGAGCATGGCCTGGACCATTTTGTCGTAAGGCATGTTTTGCTCGACTGCTTTTTTCAGCCAGACGTGCCAGCCAAGGCCGTGATGGTCTTCACGGGTTTTGAGGCGGAGGAGGTCGGTCCAGAAGTTGAAAAAGCGGGAATTGAAGCCGGGGGACTGGATGAGGGTGTCGATGAGTTTGGTGCGTTTGTTGTCACCAGTATCTGTGAGGAATCCGCGGGCCTCGGTATGAGTGGGGAGGCGGCCGATGATGTTGAGGTAGCTGCGGCGGAGGAAGGTGGGGTCGTCTACGAGGGGATTCGCTTTGATGTCCTGAGCGCGCTGACCTTCGATGAGGACTTCATCGAGTTCCCGAGCGGTATTGAGGACGATGTCCAGGGGGAGGGGGCGGGCGGTTGCAAGGACCGTGGGGAAGACGAAGAGGAGGGGGAGG
>JALZWJ010000075.1 GCA_023300065.1 Akkermansiaceae bacterium | reverse complement strand
ACATATCAGATTCTGCACCAAGTGGCAGGGCGTGCGGGGCGTGAGGAGAATTTGGGGAAGGTTTTGGTGCAGACATATATGCCCGAGAATTCTGCGCTGAAGGCGTTGGTGGCACATGACCGCGATGCGTTTTTGGCTAATGAGATGGAGCAGCGCAAGCTGTTCAAAATGCCGCCATATTATAGGTTGGCGACGGTGACGTTGAGTGGGAAGTTGGAGAAGATGGTGAAGCAGCGTGCGGAGGATTTGGCGCGGATGGCACCGCAATCGAAGGATATTGATGTTCTCGGGCCAGCGCCTGCGCAGATGAGCTATTTGAAGAATCAATATCGCTATCGCCTAATTGTGAGGATGCCGAGCGCGCCTTTGCGGATGACGGCGCGGCTGCTTTTCCCGCCACCGATGAATTCTACGACCCAGAGGCCGCGACGATTTGCGAGCGCGGGGAGAGTGAAGTCGTGCGTGGTGGTCCGTTGGGGTGCGTCTTGATATTCGTGGACCTCGACATGGTTCGCGACGAGGCCATCGAGGTCGATGTCGGTGCTGACTTCATCGTTCCAGTTGCGGTAGTAATTGAGGGTATTGATCTCGAAGACCTTGACGATGAGCTTAGGGACATTTTTGAGATTCACCTTTAAAGTCACCTCATCATTGAGCGCGTAAATTTCTTGGCTGGTGGCGGCGAACTCGATATCAACGCGGTCCTTGAGCGCTTGGAACTGGGCTGGGGAAAGGAGTGAGGCCCAGTCCGTGGGCTTACCAATTCCGTGGGTGATTTTGGACTCGGCGAAGACGGCACGGAGCCAATTCTCACGGAGGAAGGGCGCGAATTTTTTTGAATCCTTCGCGTCTTTGAGGAACTCAAGGAGGTAGGCCTTGACCAATTTCTCATCACTCCCCTGCACGGGTGGGAGAGTGGTGATTTGGCGGAAATCACGGCCTAGATCGGCGGCGTGACGCCATGCCACCTCTTCGTTCTTCCGCCAATCGAGGTTGAGGTATGAGGCATTTCGCGGGAGCGCGAGGTAGGTAAGAAAACGCTTTTGATTCTCTTTCCCGAGGGCCCGATCATGAACGAGGCGTTGGTATAGAAGGTGCGCTTTGAGCGAGGTGAAGGAGGGAGGCAAGGTCTCGGCAAACTTCCATGCGCGGGTGAGATAGGCTTCCCGGACTTTCGGAGAACTGGCGAGGTTTTCATCGGCGCCGGGGAGGAGTTTGGAGAGGTAGGTCTCGACGTAGCCCTCGTGATTGATGAGGTCTTTTTTTCCGGCCAGAAGTTTTTCTAGTTGGAGTTTCGTGAGAGACTTGTGGATTTGGAATTCACCAAAGCCCTTGCTGGTCTGACTTTTCAGATCGGCTAAAATGAGGTCAAGGAGACCGGGAAGATCTGGGACTCGGGCACGGGAGAGGAGATCGCGGCGCTCGGAAGAAGAGAGCTTGGGATTTGACGCCAAGAAGAGGTGGAAGGCTGATTCATCGAGATGTTGGAGGTTGCCAGACTTTTTCCGAGCATCGGCTAGGAAGGTTTTCCAAGAGACCTTTTTCTGATCAAGAACTGAGGGGTGCTTGGCCTCCCGCGCCTTGCCCTCTTGCTGGTGATTGAGAGTGAGATGGAGTTCCTTTTTGAGATACGCGAGGGTGGCCGCGGGATCATCGGAATAGCGGATCAGGGCCTCGCGGTTCTCGATCTGCTTTCGCTTTGATGACTTCTTGAACTGATTCTCCCACTGCGTGAGGATCTCCTTGAGAGCGGCGACCTTGCGCTCATTCTGGAAATGAAGGGCGTGGTAATAGTAGTAGTCCTCGGTGCCAGGGATGAGCTGCTTCAGTGCTTCCTCACGATTCTCGGCGAGGGCAAAGTTCTCGATAAATCCAACTTCTTGCTGCGCCTGGAGCGGAGAATAAATCAGGAGGGCAGCAAGCGAGAGGAAGCGCGGAAGGAGGCGATGACGGGTATTCATGGGAAATTGAGGCAACAGTGGGATCTAAGATGTCGGGACATCCGCACTCTTTAGAGCGGCGGACATTCATACAGAAAGAACCACGAAGTCTCAACTTCTTGGAAAAAAATCAAAAAAACATGCCGCGCCTTACCACTCTTGAGCTAGGCCGTATTTTCCGGCCAGCTTTTGGAGATCAGGGCGCATCGGCCATTCGTCTGGGCGGTCGCAGGGGCCATCGTGGCGGAGACTGGCTCCTTTTAGTTTCATGCAGCCGGTATTATCTCCGATGGCACGGATCGCCTCGACCTCTTCAGGAGAAAATTTAAAATCCTCAGGTAAGGCTGCGTAGTCACGGATCTTATTCTCGATCGGGACGGCATCCTCACCCGCCTCCTGAATCACGGTGGGGACGACACATTTGACGGGGTCTTGAGAGAGGTTCCAAGCCGAGGCAAATTGGATCATGCTGAGGCCATGTTTCTTGGCAATTTCACGCATTGGCTCCATCGCCGTATTTCCGCGCTCGACCCAGCCCTCCGGCCGGTAAGTGCGGTGATCGCCGGGGCGGAAGACGTGGCCGGGCTTCATATCGCCATGGAAAAGACCGCCGTAGTCTACGACTCGGGTGAGGATATCGATCTTGTTCGCAACCGCGGAGGTGAGGACTTGATTGCCTGGCCATGGCTCCAGCGGGTTAAGAATGATCATGGCCCAGTCAAGGACCTCGCCGAAGTTCTCGAAGACATGGAGGAGGTCGAGCGTGAAGCCATTGGCAGGACCAGGCGCGATGCCTAGGCGATGGGCTAAGCCCTCTTCCTTCAGGCCATTCATGGCTTTCCAAACATCGTCGCTGGTGTAACCGGCTTCATCGGGGTTATGGAGCATGACGAGGTCGAAGTGATCGGCCCCGCAATTCTTGAGCGAGCTCGCGCACGAGCGGCGGAGAAAATCTAAATAGCCCGTCGGCGCTCTGAGGGAGGGATTGGTGAAACGCGGGTAGCCCTTGCTGCCTTCACGTTCGCCATCGATGAAATCATGCCCGAGCATGCCCACGAGGCAGTAGCTATCGCGAGGGTAGCCTGCGAGCGCTTGGCCGAGGGCCGCGTCCGCCTTACCCTGACCATAAACATCAGCGGTGACGAAGGTCCGGATACCGGATTCATAAGCCACTCGGATGCATTCTTGGTAGCGCTCCTCATCTAAAACCTCGCCAAAATGCATGTATCGTCCACCGCTCCAAGTCCCGTAGGCTGTCCTCGTCAAGTTCATGACGCCAATAAGCGTCATGAGGTCGGATCTTTCAAGCGGGAGTTTTTTGATTCTGAGCGGGCCTTCGTATGAAGCTTGACCAGCTCCTTCCAAAAAGGGAAAAGACAAGTGATGCGTGCACTTATTCTCTTCGCTTTGGCGGCCGCCTTTCTCCCCTCCTGTTCTTCACCTCTCTCCGGAGGTGCGGGTGGCACTGGCAACATGGGTAAGCTCCCTCCACCCGAGATCCGTAGCGCAAATATCGCCAAGGAAGCACGCGGCGACTTTTATTATGGGCGGCGCTACTACGTGAAAAAAACCCGCTTCTGGGGATACCTCCGCAAGCCCGGCCAATCTGCCAAAAGCGCCAAGCTCGTCATCTTCAACGAATCTAAAAAGAGGAACCCAGATCGCCTCCCAGAAGCTGGCGGGACTCAAAACTACGGATTCGATCAGAACTACGAGTATAAGATCTACGGTCGCTACACCGGCCGCACGCTTTACGAGCCGAACAGCAATCAATTTCTCCCCGAATTTCAGCTAACCAATTATGACCTGATCGACACCAACCCAGGTTGGCTTTTCTCACCTGCTGATCACTATAATCCAGCGCAGGTCACGCTGAAGCCGAAGCGATACTAATCCGGACTTTGTGAAATATTTCACAAAGTCCTTGCGACCCCCGTGGAACGGGAGTTTCATTCCCCTGTCTTAACATGAGCGAGACCACAACTTACGAGGCCCCGGATGCTGCAAATGTTGCAGCAACAGCCGCCAATAATTACCAAGCAGAGACAGACGATGTTCTTGGCGAAAAGATGACCCTGAACATGGGACCATCCCACCCTGCCACCCATGGTGTCTTACGGTTGGTGCTGGAACTCGATGGTGAGATCATTGAAAAAGCTGAACCCCACGTCGGCTACCTGCATCGCGGCGACGAAAAAATCGCCGAGAACATGCACTACAACCAGTTTGTCCCCTATACGGACCGGCTGGATTACCTTGCCCCTCTCGCAAACAATGTCGCCTATGCTTGTGCGGTCGAAAAACTCATGGGCTGGGAGCTCCCTCCCCGTGGCCAAGCGCTGCGCGTCCTTTGCTGTGAGCTAGCCCGCATCTCGTCCCACATGCTCGGAGTCGGCGTGTGCGCGATGGACGTGGGAGCCATGACCGTCTTCCTCTACACCTTCGCGGAGCGGGAGAAAATTTATAACTTTTGCGAGCAGCTCACCGGTGCTCGTTTCACCACTTCTTACACCCGAGTGGGCGGTCAAATCCGCGACATTCCGGAAGGACTTGATAAGGACATCCTCAAATTCCTCGACGAGTGCGAAAACACCGTCGATGAGATCGCAGGCCTTCTTAACAAAAACAAGATCTACCTCGAGCGCATGTGCGACGTCGGCACCATCAGCAAGGAAGACGCCATCAGCTACGGCATGACCGGCCCTAACCTCCGCGCTTGTGGAGTGGCCCGTGACCTCCGTAAAGATAGCCCTTACCTCGGCTACGAGAAATACGACTTCGATGTCCCCGTCGGTGAAAATGGTGATTGCTACGATCGCTACCTCGTCCGCATGGAGGAGATTCGCCAGTCCATCAAGATCATCCGCCAAGTCCTCGCCGACTTTCCAGAAGGCCCTATCAATGTCGTCGATCCTAAATCGAGCCTCCCTGATAAAGAGCGCGTCATGATGTCCATGGAAGAACTCATCCACCACTTCATCGTCGCCACCCAAGGCATCGATGCTCCTGAAGGTGAGGTCTACTTCGCTGCCGAAAACCCGAAAGGTGAACTCGGCTTCTACATTCACTCAAAAGGCGGAGGAGTCCCCTACCGCCTTAAGATCCGTGCCCCATCCTTCGTCAACCTCGGCATCTGTGCCGATCTTCTCAAAGGCCACATGGTTTCTGATATCCCTGCCATCCTAGGCTCACTCGATTTCGTGAGTAACATCGCTGGATATGTAACGGCAAAGT
>JALZWJ010000074.1 GCA_023300065.1 Akkermansiaceae bacterium | reverse complement strand
TTCCGAATCCATCGCCATTGGTATCTTCATGACGGGAAATGCGTGAAGTCGGCTTCTGCTCACCAGTAGCGTCTGCGTCCTGCATGTAAGTGCGCATTTCAACGACGTAAAGAACGCCATTGCCATCCCAAGCCATTGCGACGGGCTCTTTGATATCAGGATCGCTGAGGACAAGCTCAAGTGAATACCCATCTTGTAGCTCGATCGACTGCTGGGCTTTCTCCTTGGAGAGGTAGCCCTTTTGGTAAACCCGATCGCCGGGAGCAGCGAGGAGTGGAGCAGTGAGCAGAAGAGAAAGAAAGTATTTCATCATGTTGACGTTATGATGATACGGCCCATCTGCAAACGAAGTTTCTTTTACCTCATTTTCTTTTCAACTCAACCCACGTGTTCCCCTCTGGGGCTTAGCGCCTTGCGCGAGAGTTCTTACTACGCGAGGAATTACGATCCCCCTTCTTGGAGCCTCCCTTTGATCTCCCTCCGTTCCGGTCAGAACGTTTGTTTGAGGATGAATTACGGGCATTTTTTTGAGCCGCCACCTTCTTCTTCGCAGTGCCACCGACGACCTCTACGATCTCGAAGTCCACCCTCATACCAATGCGGTCGACCTCGCCCACAACCACCTTCAAGCGGGTTCCGGACTGGAGCGCCTGACCACGGCTATTGGAAAAACGGTCAGCATTGTTCTCGAAGAACCAACGGCCCTCCGGGAAGCCCTCGCGCTTGATCAAGCCGCGCTGCAAAATATCGGTGCACTCCATGAAGAGCCCCATCGCACGGACTTCCGTGACGATGGCCTCGAAGACAGGTGGATTATCCTCGCGTGAGGAAAGCTCCAGCCACTCCAGCATCTTCATGCGGCGGCTCTCTGTCTCAGCATCGGAGCTGGTGCGCTCAGTTCCTGAAATGTGTTCTGCAATCTCGATGCAGCGCTTCGCATCCGGGGTGCGATCTGGCTCGGCGGGGCGATTCTTCAACAAGGGCTGAAGAGCGCGATGCATCACCAAATCAGCGTAACGACGAATCGGGCTCGTAAAGTGACAGTAATCATTTTTGCCCAAACCATAGTGGCCATCGGGTGTGGAAACGTAACAAGCGCGCTTGAGACTCTTCAAAAGGCCCACTTTGATGGCGGGTTCCTCAAGGCTTCCCTTTGCGGCATCGATGAGCGTTTGAATGTGCTTCCGGTTCGTTAAATCACCGACTTGATAGCCGTGTGAACGGGCCATCTCGGCGAAGTCATTGAGACGGTCCGGATCGGGGTCTTCGTGCACGCGGTAGATCGTGGGACGATTGGAATTTTTCACCTTCCGCGCGACAGCCTCGTTCGCCGCGAGCATGAACTCCTCAATTAACTGGTGACTCTCATTATACTCCTCGCGATTGAATCCGGTCGGGACTCCTTCGTCGTTGAGGACAATGCTCACCTCTGGCATTTCGAGATCAAGTCCGCCATTCGCGAAACGTCGTTTCCGCAAAACCGAAGCGAGACTCCATGCTTCACGGATCGCATCGCCCAGCTCCCCCCCTTTGCCGGGGTTTTCTAAGATCTCTTGAGCCTCTTCGTAAGCGAACTTCCGTGGGGTGCAAATCACAGCGTCGAAGAACTCACTCTTCAGCAACTTCCCCTGCAGGTTAAAAATCATGAGCGCGCACTTTGTGAGGCGGTCTTGCTGCGGGACGAGTGAGCAAATTCCGTTACTCAATTCCTCTGGCAACATCGGGATGACGCGGTCGACCAGGTAGGTGGAATTCCCCCGCTCTCTCGCCTCGAGATCTAGCACTCCTTCCGGCTTCACGTAGTGTGAAACATCGGCGATGTGCACCGCGAGGAGCCAGCCGTTTTCGGTTCGCTCCACGAGGATGGCATCGTCAAAGTCCTTCGCGGTCTTCGGGTCGATCGTGAGGACCTTGCGTTTCCGCCAATCTTCACGGCGGGCGATTTCTTCCGCAGGAATCTCCATAGGAATCTTCTGTGCAGCCTCCACCACTTCAGAGGGGAAGGTGGCATTGATTCCGTGTTGGTGGACGATCGCTTCGACATCCACACCGGGGTCGCCGGGCCAGCCGAGAATCTCGACAACGTGCCCTTTTGGCAGGTCCTTCGGGTTCGTCCAATCCGTGATCTCTACTGCCACGAGCTGGCCATCCTTCGCGTCGAGAGTATCGCTGAGAATGATCGAGGGCGGGAGGCGCTCATCAGTTGTTTTTAAAGTCGGGTGTTTTCCTTTTTGCTGGAAGACTCCGGTGACGGTCCCGGAGCGGCGCTCCACCACCTCGATGACACGAGCGCGCATGTCGGTGTGCTCGCGCGAGCCGCCGTCATTCTTAACCAGTTTAACGCGGACGATGTCACCATCGAGCGCGATATCCATAGCGCGCGGTGCAACAAAGAAGCGGTCCTGTTCCTCAAAATCTAATCCGGTCGCGATGTTCTCTTCATCCGTCTTGTGAACGTAGAACCAGCCATGGCCTCCCGCGTTCACCTTTAGTTTTCCGATGAGTTCCTTACTTCCCCCACGTCCACCTTTGCGTGCGGCTCCGCTCTTTTTCGGCCGACTCTGACTGCTTTCCTTACGGTCATTCTCACGTGCGCGCTCCCGTCTCTCGCGATTTGCGCGCTCTCGTGAACTCTCTCGTGAACTCTCTTTTGAACTTTCACGGTCCTCGCTCTGACGTGGCATTGCCTGCGAACTCTTTTGTTCACCGACGAAGTAGCGGCACTTTGCGCCCTGCGTGATTTCGCCAGACTTTACCATTGCGGCCACCGTGGTCCGGAGTTCCTGACGCATGGTCGCTGGGAGCGCCAACGCTTCCGCGATTTCGCTCTTATTGAGAGGCTGTCCACCCTCTTCCCCTAAAAGCGCTATGATGCTCTTTTTCATATCCTCTGGTTTCGACATAAGAAGACCTTGGACTGGGTTTGCGAAAGGAACAACTACGGAAAATTTTCTAGCAATTTTTCCATCGAGCCTTACTATGTAGGCACAATGTAATGCCTGATGATTCTTTTCTCAGAAAGCATTCCAAATCACTTTACTCTCCATCCCCGATCTTCAAACTTACGCCAAACACTATGAAACACACACACGCTCTCCCAACCCTCCGACGCGGCTTCACCCTCGTGGAACTTCTTGTCGTCATCGCCATCATCGC
>JALZWJ010000073.1 GCA_023300065.1 Akkermansiaceae bacterium | reverse complement strand
CTTACCGCTGACACCCGCAGAGTTCTTCTTGGCGACCTTTTGGTAGTCATCAAGGAAGCCCAAGACGCCGAGCGCGAGGGTGACAACGGAGACGACGAGGACGAAGGGATTTAGAACACGACCACAGATCAGGACTGAGATCATCACGGTGCCGAGGATCATGATCCCGCCCATGGTAGGAGTGCCGGCCTTTCCGCCGTGGAGTTCGGCGAGCTTATGCACCTCTTCGGCAGTCCGGAGAGGTTGGCCAACTTTGAGGGAAATGAGCTTACGGATGACCCGCTCGCCAATCGCGAGAGTCAGTAAAAATGAGACCACGGTAGCGAGGCCAGCCCGCACGGTGATGTAGCCTAGGAGGCGGAGAAATGAAAAATTCTCGGCCCAAGCCGCTCCGTCGTCGTTTGCGTCGCTCCAAATTTGGAAGATCCAGTATAGCATAGTTTATAGGGGGAAAGCGTGGTTCATGACCTTCTCCATGGCAGCCAAGCGGCTACCTTTGAAGAGGACAATGTCTCCAGAGGTGGTGTTTTCAGAAAGCCACTGCGCAGCTTCCTCCGGAGTTTGAAAATGGTGGTCGGACCCGTAGGTGAGAGCTTCCTCACCAACCGTTACGAGTTGTAAATTTAAGTCGCGGGCGATCTGGCCGATGCGCGCATAAGCCTCGGTAGCGTGGTCGCCCAGCTCAGCCATCACGCCAAGCGCGGCGGTGCGGCGGCCTCCGCCAGGGAGATTTGCGAGGGTTTCTAGAGCCGCGATGACGGACTCCGGGTTCGCGTTATAGGTGTCATCGATCACGGTGACTCCCCCGCTTTGGAATTGGCGCAGGCGGCCACTGGTAAGCTCGGCAGTCTGGAGACCGGCGGAGATTTGCTCAAGGCTGAGGCCGAGGACGGCACCGGCTCCGGCAGCGAGGAGGGCGTTACTGACCATGTGCTTTCCGGCCACTCCGATGGAGGTCGGGATGGAGCCTAAGTCATCGATCACGAGATCAAAGGTGGAGCCTGCTTCGCCGGGAACGACGTTTTCGGCACGGACTGAACCGTCTCCCACCGCGATGACTTTCGCAGGGGTGGAGGCGCGAAAGTCGTCGAGGTAGTCACACTCTGAAGGGACGAGGAGGGTGCCGTCGGCATCGAGCGCGCGGGCGAGGGTTCCTTTTTCAAGTCCGATGGCAGCACGGCTGCCCATGTGTTCAATGTGAGCGGTGCCAACATTCGTAATGATGCTGACATTGGGCTGACCAATTTCACATAAGGGAGCGAGCTCGCCAGAGTGGTTCATGCCCATCTCGAAGACGCCCACCTCATCATCCGCCGCAGTGGCGAGGACGGTGAGCGGGAGGCCGATGTGATTATTCAAGTTGCCGAGGGTGGCATTGACGCGGAACTTCTGGCTCAGGACATTTTTGGTAAAGTCCTTCGTGGAGGTCTTCCCGTTCGATCCCGTGATGGCGATGACGGGGATGCCTAGCTCGGCGCGATACCACTTGGCGAGGGCTTGGAGAGCTTCAAGAGCATCGTTGACTAGGACCGCGGGAATGTCCGCAGGGAGATTGGCGGCGTCTTGGATGACGAGCGCGCCGGCTCCGGACTGGGCGGCTTGCGCGAGGAAGTTGTGTGCGTCGAAATTTTCCCCCTTCAGTGCGAAGAAGAGGGCGCCATTTGGGATGCTGCGGGTATCGGTGGAGACGCCGGTCGAGACCACAAGATCTCCCCCACCCTGCTCACATTGGAGAAGGGTGCCGTTCATCGCCGAGGCGAGTTGCTTTAGGGAGTAGGGCTTCATTTAGGTTTATAAGGTTCGTAGGAATCGTCATCGCCACCTGGATCACGGCCCTTTTTGGCATCGCGTTCTTCACGCTCAGCTTGACGTTGTAAGAATTCTTCCTCGTCTTTCTTGCGCTTTTTCTCGAGGGCAACGCGGGCGACATCACGGTCATCAAAGTGGAGGCGGTGCCCTTTGATTTCCTGATAAGTTTCATGTCCCTTACCGGCGATGAGAAGGACATCACCGGGGAAGGAATTCGCGATTGCGGCCTCGATAGCTTCACGGCGATTGAGAATGATTTCATGGGGAACCGAGCCGAGGCCGGGAACTATTTCCGCAATGATGTCCTCCGGTTCTTCACTGCGCGGATTGTCTGAGGTGACGATGCAGACATTACTAAACTTCGCGGCAGCGGCAGCCATGAGGGGACGCTTGCTACGATCACGATCACCTCCGCAACCAAAGATAGTGACGAGGCGATTTGGATTGAGGTCCGCGAGGGTCTCGCACGCTTTGGACACCGCATCTGGGGTGTGCGCGTAGTCCACGAAGACCGAGATACGGTCTCCACCGACGTATTCCATCCGGCCGGGAGTCTGGCGGGTTTCGCCGACGAACTTGATGAGGTCACGGAGAGAAATGCCTGTGGCAGAGACGGCTGCGATGGCCGCGATGGCATTCAAGATATTGAAGCGACCCACGATAGGAAGACGGACGAAGTGGTTCTTCCCTTTTGCCTCAAGCGCGAAGACTTGGCCACGGGTCGAGGGGCGGACATCGCTCGCGCTGAAGTCTGCCTTAGGGTTAAAGCCGAAGGTGATCACCTTGAGGCGGCCAGCAAACTCGGCGGCGAGTTTTTCGCCCGCTGGGTCATCGATATTAATGACGGCCACGCCATCACGGCCCTCGTCAGCCATTTGCTCGAAGAGAATCTTTTTCGAGGCAAAGTAAGCGGCCATCGTTTTGTGATAGTCGAGGTGGTCTTGCGTAAGGTTTAGGAAGACGCCGACATTGAAGGCGATGCCTTGGCAACGTCCCTGCTCTAAGCCGTGGGAGGAGGTCTCCATCGCCACTGCCTTACAGCGGTTATCCTTCATGGTGCGGAGGATGCTCTGCATCTCGACGGCACCGGGAGTGGTGTGGGTGGCATCGCGGAGGCCGCTGCCATCCTGGATCT
>JALZWJ010000072.1 GCA_023300065.1 Akkermansiaceae bacterium | reverse complement strand
GCCAATGGCTTCCTTGGGAAATACCTCGCCCAATGGTTCCACCAACTAGGGTGGGAAGTGGTAGGGCTGAGCCGTAATGGGGGAGTGACTCCGGAGGCGAAGGACGTTCACTGGGATGGGCAGACGATCGGGGACTGGGCTGCTGAACTAGATGGCGCAGATGTCCTGGTAAATCTCGCCGGGAAGAGCGTGAACTGCCGCTATCACGAAAAGAATAAGGCCGCGATTTTTCAAAGCCGGCTCGCCAGTACGACGATTCTCGGAGAAGCGATTCGCCAATGCGAGAACCCTCCACACCTTTGGCTGAATTCCAGTACCGCCACGATCTACCGCCATGCCGAAGATTGTCCGCAGGATGAAGAGGGTGGCGAAATCGGAACGGGTTTTTCCGTCGAAGTCGCGAAGGCTTGGGAAAAGGCCCTCGGCGAGAGTGAGGTGCCGGATGGCGTGAAAAAAGTGGCGATGCGGACCGCCATCGTCCTCGGAAATGAACCGGGCTCAGTGTTCGACTACCTCCGAAAAATCGCCGCGCTGGGACTGGGCGGGAAGATGGGGTGCGGCCGTCAAAAGATGAGCTGGATTCATATCGATGATTTTTGCGGCGCGATCGAGTGGATGATCGGGCGGGAAACTCTCCAGGATTTTTACAATCTCTCAGCGCCAAATCCCACCGACAACGCCGGCTGCATGGCAGGGTTCCGGCGCATTGCAGGGCGGGGCTTTGGACTGCCGGCCACTTGGTGGATGCTTAAGATAGGGACTTTTTTTATGCGTTCAGAGACCGAACTCGTCCTTAAAAGCCGCTGGGTCCTGCCCACCCGGATTCAGGCGGAGGGGTTCGAATTCCAATGGCCGGATTTCGATAAAGCGCTGGATCAGCTAGAGTCTCTCAAGCCCCGAAGTGGCGCAGGCCTATAGCCACGGGCCTCGGCCCGTGGTTAGGCTGACAGAAATGGGTAGCTCCGAAGGTGCGTAGGCACGTTTGGAGCCGGATTGCGTCCTCCAGCATGCCTGCGCACCTCCGGAGCTGGAGATACGATCAGCCTTGCGCAATCTGGTGAGGTGAGTTACCTCGCCAGAGACATGAGGAAGCCGATCATTGCCGCAAACTGGAAGCTCAACAAAGGGCCGTCTGATACTGAAGACTTTATTAAGAGTTTCGAGAACAAGCTCGCCGACCTTCCGAAGGGCGTCGACATCGTGATCGCACCACCTTTCGTCTCCTTGACGAAGGCCACTGAGCTGCTCGCGCACTCGACGGTTCGCGTCGCTGCTCAGAACATGAGCGAGAAGGACAACGGGGCCTTCACTGGTGAGGTGAGCGCCTTCATGTTGAAGGAGATTTTTGTGAACTACGTCATCCTTGGCCACTCTGAGCGCCGCTCGATCTACGGTGAGTGTGATGCTATGATCAACGCCAAGATTTTAAAAGCGCACGAAGTTGAGCTGAAGCCGATCTTCTGCATCGGTGAGACTCTCCAAGAGCGCGAAGACGGGAAGCTGGAGGAGGTCCTCCGCACCCAAATCACCGCCGGTCTGAAGGACGTCACTGAAAAGCAGATGCTCGATACTGTGATCGCCTACGAGCCCGTCTGGGCCATTGGCACCGGCGTCGTCGCCACTCCTAAGCAGGCTCAAGACACGCACGAATTTGTCCGCTCCGTCCTCACTGACCTCTATGGTATCGCCGTTTCAGAAAAGATCCGCATCCAATACGGAGGTTCGGTCAAAGCGGAGAACGCCGCCGAGCTTCTCGGACAAAAAGACATCGACGGGGCCCTCGTCGGTGGTGCGAGCCTCGAGGCCGCAAGTTTTGCCGACCTTATTAAGGCTGGTGTGGTAGACTAATCGCATCATGGAAAGAGCGGTCTTTGGAACCCGAACCGGCGAGGTCCTCGTCGGCTATGGCCCATTTACCGCATTTGCTGAGCCACCCTCTGCTGGGGTGGCTTTTTATCGCAATGACTTCGCCCTCAGCGAGGCGAAACCGTGGCGGGTGCCGGACCGCGTGGAGATGTTGGAAAAAGCCCCCTCATCCAGTGCGGCGGAGGTGGTGTGGGAAGATCCTGACCCCGCAGGGTTTGCCGAAATTTTCCACGAGGTGTCCGATGCGATTGGCCAAGGGGTGATTGAGAAATCAGTCCCGGTTGTGACCGCGAAGGGGCGGGGATCATGCTCGCCAGATGAGCTTTTATCTACCCTTCTCAATCTCCCGAAAACGCTACGTCCTTACGGATGGATCGGAGAAGATGGCGGATTCATTGGAGCGACTCCGGAGGTCCTCTTCCGCTACTTCGATGGCCGGATCTACACGATGGCTCTGGCAGGCACCGCGCGGAGTGAGGAGCGCCAGATCTTTGCAATCGATGAAAAGGAAATCCGGGAACACCAGTTCGTGGCGCAAACCCTCATCGCAAAGCTCTCCGACCTCGGCATGGTGGTGCAGAAGGAACGTGGCATTCTAGATCTCGGAAAGCTCATCCACTTTCAGACCCTCATTAACGTCGAACTTTATAAGTACGAGGAAACGAAGTCATTGATCGCGCGACTACACCCGACCCCCGCTCTGGGCCCACTTCCACGGACGCGGGCCACGATGGATCTCTTAACCGATTGGCGTGAGCGTCTGGACTGCCCCGTCGAGTTTGGTGCGCCCTTCGGCCTCCTCCGCGATGGCGATTTCGAGGCCCTTGTCGCGATTCGTATGGTCTCGTGGAAGGGCGATGAATTCTCCCTTCCCAGTGGTTGCGGTGTGATTCAGGAAAGCCGCCTCGTCAACGAATGGCGCGAACTTGCTCTGAAGCGGGAGTCCGTGCGTGATCTCTTTTTCTCCCAGTCATGAAGTTACCCGCTCTAGAGAAACTTGGAGGGAAGCTGGAGGAACCGGCTCACCTCGTCGTGTGGGAAGACGCTGGCCGGATCGAGGTGATCGCGGTGGCGGGTGAGAGTTTTCAGGATGCCTTTCCCCTGCCACTCCACGTGCAGGCGGCGGCTGCAGAGGCGGAGATGATCTTAGATACCACCACGGCGGCACGCCTTGAGATCGAGAAATTGCCAAAGGACTTTTGGGAAGGGCTCGAGGAGATCGACTACAGTGAGACCTTACGGGTTTCTTTCCTGGGGCGACCGGGTCAAAAATACCTCCATCTCTACCGCGCGGTGCGGAAGGGCGATGGGGAGGATCTTGCTCCGCTCAAAGCGCTCGCGCTCACCGAGGTCGAGCTTCTCAAGGTCACTCAGTGGATGAGAGAGCAGGCTCTTTTTGAGCACCAGAGTGGTGACGTTTTGATGAAGATTCTCACCCGGCTTCCGTGCCGATGAACTCGACCATTTATTCTTTGGAGATGAATTCTTGGGGGGGATTTTCTCCTTCGGGAATTCCCGCAGGTTTTGCCTTCACACAAGTCCATGACCCTGTGATCAATGAGCGCCTTTACCGCGAAATCGGAGAGAAATGGCAGTGGACGGATCGGCTTGGTTGGAGAGAGGAGCAATGGACCCGCTGGGCCATGCGAGCGGAGGTTGAGACCTGGATCGTAAGCTTCGAGGGTGAGGAAGCGGGATACTTTGAGCTGGAGAAGCAAGAGAAAGGGAACGTTGAAATTGTCTACTTCGGCCTGCGAGCTGCCATGATCGGGCGTGGGATCGGTTCCGCGATGCTTACGGTCGCGATCAAGCGGGCGTGGGCAGATAGCGGGACGCGGCGTGTCTGGGTCCACACGTGCAGCGAGGACCATCCGCACGCAGTCGCGAATTATGAGAAGCGGGGGTTTCGCGTTTTTAAGACGGAGGTGGTGCCACGAATGAGTTGCTCTTAGGCCAACATTCTTTCCGCTGATCTCCCTTTGGAAGACTGCGCAATTTCTTGATAAACTGGGTCTTTAGCTGTCTGTGAGACTCGCTGATTGCTTAGACGTCCCTTTCTGGATCGGTTTCGGACTCTACTTGTGCCAAGGAGCTGCCCGAACTGAGAGTGAAGGCCAAAAGCAGCTATTTTACCCTCATAAAACCCTCGATAGAAAGATCGACCTGAAGTGTCGATGAGGAATGGCGTGCCCCAGCCTTTACATCTCATCACTTAAAGTCACGGTTTGTGTGTGGCTAAGTTGGATCCAGCGAAAGTGAGTGATGTGTCATCGAGCGCGGCGGTGCTTGATGTCTTTTTGGAATGGCTGATTGAGGTGGGTATCGAGCCCTATGATCATCAGGAAGAAGCAATCTTGGAACTCTATGAGGGGAAGAATGTCATTCTGAATACGCCGACCGGATCGGGGAAATCTCTGGTGGCGCTGGCGCTGCATTTCCGGGCGATTTGTCAGGGGCGGCGGTCTTATTACACCGTTCCGATTAAGGCACTGGCGAATGAGAAGTTCCTCTCGCTCTGCGAGACTTTTGGCCCGGAGAATGTCGGGATGATCACGGGGGATGCCACGGTGAATGCCGATGCTCCCGTGATTTGCTGCACGGCGGAGATTCTTTCCAACATGGCGCTGCGTGAGGGATCGCTGGCGAAGGTGGATGAGGTCATCATGGATGAGTTTCACTACTACTCGGATCACGAGCGTGGGGTGGCTTGGCAGGTGCCGCTCCTGACGATGCCGCAGGCGCGTTTTCTTTTAATGTCTGCCACGCTGGGTGAAACTGAGTTTTTTCAGAAGGAACTGACCTCGCTCACAGGGGCGGAGACGGTGCTGGTGAAGTCGGAGGACCGTCCGGTGCCGCTGGAGTTTTCGTATAGCACCACGGCCTTGGAAGATCAGGTCGAGGAATTGGTGGAGGCAGACCGCGCGCCGATCTATCTGGTTCATTTTACGCAGCTGTCTTGTGCCCGCACCGCGCAGAATTTGATGAGCCGGAACTTTTGCTCGAAGGAGGAAAAGGCCGCTATTTCTAGAGTGCTGGAGGATGCCGACTTTAAGAGCCCTTACGGCAAGGAAATGAAGAAGCTCCTCCGTCACGGGCTGGGGATTCACCATGCGGGACTGTTGCCGAAGTATCGGGTCTTGGTGGAGAAGCTGGCGCAGAAGGGGTTAATGAAGGTCATTTGTGGGACCGATACGCTGGGGGTGGGGGTGAACGTCCCGATTCGGACCGTGCTCTTTACGCAGCTTTATAAATATGGAGGGCAAAGTACGAAGATCCTCGCAGTTCGGGATTTTCGACAGATCTGTGGCCGGGCTGGGCGACGTGGGTTCGATGACGTCGGCTACGTGGTCGCGCAGGCACCCGAGTATGTCATCGATAACCTAAAGTCCGATGCCAAGGCGGCGGCGAAGGGGAAGAAGAGCAAGGGCCAGAAAAAGAAGCCGCCGGAGAAGGGCTTCGTGAACTGGGATGAGAAGACGTTTAGTAAATTGCAGACCGCCCCGCCGGAAAAGCTGGTCTCGAGTTTTAATATCCGTCACGGGACTTTGCTCAATGTCCTCTCGCGTGAGCACGAGGACGGCTGTGCGGAGCTGAGGCGGATCATCGAGGCGAGCCATGAGACTCCAGTTCGGAAGAAGGCGCTGCGGAAGCAGGCCTTCGCGCTCTTCCGTGGCTTGGTGGAGGGAAAGGTCCTGACCATCATCCCGAAGGCGGAGCGGACTGGACCCGCGAAGGTGAAGCTGAATGTCGAGTTGCAAGATGACTTCACCATGAACCAAGCTCTGGGGCTCTATCTCATCGAGACGATCCCGAAGCTGGACCGCGAGGCCCCGGACTATGTCGTGAATATGCTCTCGCTCGTGGAAGCGATTTTGGAAGACCCCACCGCGGTAATCCGGAAGCAGACCGATAAGATCAAGAGCGCGCTCGTAGCGCAGATGAAGGAGGAGGGCGTGGAGTATGACGACCGCATGGAAGCGCTTGATCAAGTGGAGCACCCGAAGCCTGGAAAAGACTTCATCTACCAAACCTATAATGAATTCGTCCTCGATAACCCGTGGGCCAAGGAAGCGGGAGTGCGACCAAAGTCCATCGTGCGCGAGATGTTCGAGGACTGGTCATCGTTTGAAGACTACGTGAAGAACTACGGCTTGGAGCGGAGCGAAGCGGTCCTACTCAGGCATCTCTCGGAAGTTTATAAAGTCCTCTCCCAAACCGTGCCACCTGCCTTGAAGACGGAGGAAGTGGAAGAGGCAGAATCGTATCTTGAAGGAATGGTGAGAGAGGTGGATTCCAGTCTCATCGATGAATGGGAAAAACTCCGCAACCCAGATGGGGAAGGGGAGGACGTCGCAGAAGCGGTTCCCGCAAAGGAAGTCCCGTTCACCCGTAAGAAATCAGAATTCCTCCGCGCGACCCGCCGAGCGGTCTTTGATTTCGTCAAAGAACTCTCCCGCGAGAACTATGAAGCCGCCGCCGAATTGGTGGGTGGAAAATCTCTGGAACTCCGCGAAATGATGGCGGGCTACGGTGAGGAACACGGCATCATCCGCATGGACCCCGAGGCCCGGAGTAAGAAGTATCTCCGTATTGAAGGAGATAAATTAGAACAAACCCTCATCGACGAAGCCGACCTCAACGACTGGAGCGCCGTTCTAGAAGTGGACCGCGCCCAATCAGACGAGCAAAACCGAGTCGTCCTGAAACTCACAGGAGTAGGCCCGTTTTAAAGAGGGGTGGGCCATCCCCAGCCCCGAAAGTGCGTAGGTGAAATGCCCTTGGGTGAATAGAGCCCCCAGCCTCGGCTCGGGGTAAGAGCGCAGAACCCCCGGAAGCCACCGGAAGCCCCGAAGGTGCGTAGGCATATAGCC
>JALZWJ010000071.1 GCA_023300065.1 Akkermansiaceae bacterium | reverse complement strand
ATCACGACCTTATTCGGTTTCTTTATCGCGGCGCAGGGCCTCGGTGGGATGGATGGGAAGTGGTGGTTACTTTTCCACACTCTGATTGGGACGGCTGCGGCGGCTTTTGGCTCCGCGGCCTTTAATCAGTTGATGGAGATCGATGACGATGCGCAGATGGCGCGGACCTCGGACCGGCCTCTGCCCTCGAAGCGGATGGGGGTGATCAAGGCTTTTGCAATCGGGTGGGGCTTGGCAGCTTTTGGCGTGATCCACCTCGCGGCGAAGGTGAACGGCCCCGCTGCGATGCTCGGTGCGGTGACAATTGCGATTTACGTCTTTATCTACACGCCCATGAAGAAGTGGCATTCCACCAATACCCTCGTCGGGGCGATTCCGGGGGCGATTCCTCCTCTGATGGGATGGGTCGGTGCGGGTGGCGAGTGGTCGGCTTGGGGCGGGTGGTTTCTTTTTTCTCTGCTCTTCTTTTGGCAACTTCCACACTTTGTGGCGATCAGCTGGATGTGTCGTGAGGATTATGAGGAGGCGGGTTACCAAATGTGGTCCAATGGTGATGTCTCGGGCGGGAAGACGGCAAAGCTCTTCATCGGGTTTTCGGTTTGCCTGATGGGATTAGTGGTGGCTGGTGCCATGACGGCTCTTTTCCCGTGGTGGGTCGCAGCCGCTCACACTGCTTTGGTTCTCTATTTAATGCGCCCAATTTTGAGTTATGGGGCCTCGGGAGAGCGTGTGCCGATGCGGAAGGCGTTCTTCGGGACCCTGATCTATCTCCCTGTGGTGCTGGTCGGTCTTGCCTTTACGTGGAGTTGAGCTAGTTTCCGCTCGTTGTGGATGTCAGCCAATTAGAGCCTGCCGAGCGGGACCCCAAGAAGTTGCGGGCGACCGCGTTTAAGCTCGTGATTTTTATCGTGATCAGCGGGTTAGTGCTGAATTACGCCTATCGTCAGTATCAAGCACGGACCCACAATAGCGAGCGCCCGAGTCTGCTGACCAAAATTACGGAGCCAGAAGTGGAACTCCTGACGGCGGATGGAAAGCAACGCAATCTCCAAGATTTGAAGGGAGAAATTACTTTAGTGATCACTCTTCCGAGCACGCCGCAGCCAGAGTCGCAGCCATCGATCGATGCGTTGAAAGAGGTGATGGAGGCTTTTAAAGATTCTCCCAAGCAGCCCCGTATTCTTGTCTTCGTGCTGGATGGGTCAAACGTCGCTCCTGAAAAAATGAGTGGTGTGTTGGCTGATTTTGGAGCGGAGCCTGAAGTGCTCCGAGTTGCTGCGAATGAGGAGGGGAAGTCTTCTTTGCGCTCATTCTTGAAGGCGAAGATGCGTTTCAATATCACTCCGACCGGAAAGGAAGCTGGCTTCGACTACGACACGCGCTTGGTTCTGCTTGATCAACATCTTCACGTGAGAGGCTGGCCGGGGTTTTCTCGTGGGTGGGACTTTGAAAAAGTGGCCCGTTATGAGAATGACTACGCGGCGGCCCTGGAGGTGAAGGCGAAAGAGGAGGTGCCACTTCCTCCCATGCGCACTCCGCTGCTTCGCAAGATGCTCATCGATTCTATCAACTACCTCTACGCAAACCCTGACGAGAAAGGCCAAAAGTAATGACTCAAAAAAAGAAAATTATCTTCATCTATGTCGGCGTCGCCGTGATCTCTGTTTTGATCCTCGGGATGTCCATTTTTCTAGCCGGTCTCCGAAAGGAGAAACGGCAAGATGGCCCGTCTGCGCTGGACGTGGGGAAGGAGCAGGTCGATGAAATCTTCGTGCTGGAGTCTGACCTTGAGCTGGAAAGGCAGGATGGCTCTAAGGTCATGATCTCTGACCTCGACGATAAGGTCTGGCTCGCGGTGCAGTTCTACGCGGCCTGCCCGATGTGTGCGGAGCGGAATTCCGAACGCCTCCTGGAAATCTACAAGGAATTCCGAACAGATGAGGACTTCATGGTCACCTGTTTTTCGGTGGATCCTGAGGACGATACTCCAGAAAAATTAGCTGATGTGAGGGACCGCTTGGGAGCTGATGCTAAGAACTGGTGGTTCTTAAAAACGGACCGTGAGACGCTCTGGAGCTTCATGACGGAGAAGATGTATTTCACCACGATCCTGGAGCGCTTCGAGCCTGCTGAAATCGCCTCCAAGGGGAAGTGGGCTCATGATCTGGGGATCCAAGTTTACCGTGGGAATACCCTCGTCCATAAGTGGCATGAGGGCCTGCCCGTCGAGCAGCTGCAAGATGAGATCAAAGAAGCTCTTTACGAATTAAAGAACCCTGAGTGATGAGTGATTCCTCTCTGCTAAACGAGCCGATCTTGGTTGGGCGTGCCAAGAAGCTAAAGGTCTTAGTTTGGGTTTTAAGCATCGTGGTTCTGGTGTTGGTCGTGGCAATGCGGTCTCCCTATAAGTTTACGCAGTCTCTTGAGGTTGAGGCCTTTCTTAAAATACTTCCGAGTGTCATCGCGTTGATTAACACGTTGGTGGCGGCTTGTCTCTTGAGCGGGCTGTGGTGTGTTGTGAGCAAAAAATACAAAGCACACCGAGCCTTTATGACGGTGGCTTTGCTGCTCTCTGCGATCTTTTTAGTCTGCTATGTAGCGTATCACTTCACGATTCCTGAAACGAAGTTTGGGGACATCGATGGGAACCGTAAAATTGATCCAGCAGAAGCAGCTGCGGTGGGAAGCTTACGCTACCTCTACCTTGTGATTTTGATCGGCCACATCGTGGCGGCGGCGGTGAGCTTTCCCATGATTCTGATGACTTTCGTACATGCGTGGACGCGGGACTTTGCGAAGCATAAGAAGCTGGCTCGCAAGGTCTTCCCGCTCTGGCTTTTTGTCGCGGTGTCTGGCCCGATTTGCTTCTGGATGTTGAAGCCTTATTACCTGCCTTAGCAGCAGGTTTTTCCTGAGCCAGAGCCGCAGCGGGATTTCCCGGTGAGTTTCTCCCCGATGCGGATGGCGGTGGGGGTGGTGGAGAGTCCGCCAAGGTTTGTGCAGCGGAGCTCGCGTGGGATTTGATGGGCGACCTCGTTCATGGAGATGACGACTTCATCGAAGGGGATGAGGTGGTTGTATCCGGCGAGGGCCATGTTCGAACAAGACAGCGCATTGGTAGCGGCCATGATGTTTTTGCCGAGGCAGGGGGCCTCGACCCGGTTCCCGATGGGGTCACAAATCATGCCGAAGGAGTTTTGTAGGGCGATGGAGGCGGCGCCGAGCTGGTGCTCGTTCGTGCCACCCGCGAGCCAGGTGAGAGCGGCGGCGGCCATCGCGGAGCCAGAGCCACACTCGGCCATGCAGCCGCCTTCTTCTGCGGCGAAGGTGGCATCGAGCGTGATGAACACGCCCATCATACCGGCGAGGAGGAGTGCGGCGTTTTTCTCTTCGTTTGATTTTCCAAGTTCGTTAGCCACGGCGAGGACGGCCCCGGGCATTGCTCCACAAGATCCGGCAGTGGGGGCGGCGACGATGACGCCCATCGATGACTTCACTTCCATGATGGCGGTGACGGAACGGATGATGGCATTTGAAATCCCGGCGGGGATGAGACGGCCCTCGTCCTCGGCCGATTTAAAGCCGGGTGATTGAGAGGGGAGAATGCGGTCATCGTAGGAGGTCCCGGCGAGGCCGGTGTCGATGGCGGCTTCCATGATGACGCGGATCGCGTCCATTTTGGCCATGACTTCTTCTTCGCTGATGCCGCCGCGCTCGGCTTCATAGCGGAGGGCCATTTTCCAGAGTGGGACGGAGTTGGCATTGGCCGCCTCCAGCATTTCGCCAGAGCGTGCAAAGGGGACGGTGATGGTTTCTCTCGCGAGGATGGGGAGGACGGCGGGAAGCGAGCGGGTGCGGGTGGCCCGATACGTTTCGGTGAGCGCGGCGAGGGTCTTTTGATCGGGGGCCTCACGTCGGTTCAGATTGAGAAAGCCAGCGGTGCCCTCGGCGGAATGCCAGGAGGCGTTTTCCGGAA
>JALZWJ010000070.1 GCA_023300065.1 Akkermansiaceae bacterium | reverse complement strand
AGGACAGTAGCTCAATTGGTAGAGCATCGGTTTCCAAAACCGAGGGTTGTAGGTTCAAGTCCTATCTGTCCTGCCACTTTTACACAAATTTTCAAATGTTCCAAAAACTCTTCAAATTCATCGGCGAAGTTAAGACTGAGCTCCGCAAAGCTTCCTGGCCTTGGGAATCTGATCCTAAGATTCGTGGATTTAAGAAGTATAAGGAACTCATCGATTCGACAGTCGTTGTTCTCATCGCTATTATCCTGCTGGCAGCCTACGTGGCCCTTTGGGATCTCATTCACACTCAAGCGGTGACCTTTCTCGGAGGAGTGGCAGATCGTTTCTAGCTCTCTTCTCTTTCTTTCCCGTTTCATTTCTTAATCGAAACATTTTTTTCAAATGCCAATCATTCCCGACCCTAAAGACCAATGGTATGTCGTTCACGTTCTTTCCGGCCAAGAGGCGAAAGTGAAGGCTCGTATTGAGCGCCTCGTAGAGTCCGAAGAACTTGGAGACAAGATTTTCAACGTTCTCGTTCCTACTGAATTGGTTTCCGAGGTTCGCGCAGGCAAAAAGACCGAGGCGAAGAAGAAATTCTTCCCAGGTTACGTCATTATTAACATGCACCTCCTCGACCAGCACAATGATGTTGTCGACGATACTTGGTCCTTCATGCAGCAACTTGATGGCTCCATTGGCTTTGCCGGTGCGAAAAATAAGCCGATTCCAATGCGTCCTAAAGAGGTTGCAAGCATGCTCGGCCAGATCGCAGAGCGTGAAGGCAGCGTCCGCCCATCTATCGAGTTCGAGGTAGGGGATAGCGTTAAGGTTTCCGACGGGCCTTTCGAGTCTCAAAATGGCATTGTCGAAGAGATCGACCCAGAGCGTGGCAAAATGCGCGTTGCGGTTACGATCTTCGGTCGCTCCACTCCTGTTGAGCTAGAATATTGGCAAGTTGAGAAAGCTTAAAGTTTATCTTGAAGCAATTTCGTCTTGACTTTTTTCAAAGTTTCTCCTCAAACACACCTCGCCGTTCGCGGCAAATCTCTACAACCACTCTAATATCATGGCTAAGGAAGTAAAATCAGTCCTCAAACTCCAAATTCTCGCTGGACAAGCGAACCCATCACCACCCGTCGGTCCTGCTCTTGGTCAAGCCGGCGTGAATATCATGGGTTTTTGTAAGGAGTTCAACGCTTCGACCCAAGGGTCTGCAGGCGATCTCCTCCCAACCGTTATCACGGTTTATAAGGACGCGAGTTTCACTTTCGTGACGAAGCAACCACCTGCTGCTGTTCTTCTTAAAAAGGCTGCTGGTCTCGCTTCTGGTTCTGGAGAGGCAAACAAGATTAAGGTTGGTAAGATCACTAAGAAACAGCTCATGGAAGTCGTTGACCGTAAGATCGTCGATCTGAACACCAGCGATCCTGAGCAAGCTGCTAAGATCCTCGCAGGCACTGCAATGCAGATGGGCCTCGAGATCGAGTGGTAGAAATATTTCAATCCGCAGGAGGGGAGGTGAGTCAATCGCCACTCCGCCCGCACTGCATACAAAATAATGAGTAGCAAAAAAAGCAAGCGATACGAGAAAGCTGCGGCACTTGTCGAAGAAGGGAAAACTTATTCTCTCGACGAAGCTGTAGCTCTTCTGAAGAAGTTACCTGCACCAAAGTTCGACGGTACCATTACCCTGTCGGCCCACCTCGGAGTGGATCCTCGTAAGAGTGACCAGATGGTTCGTGGTTCCGTTGCCCTTCCTCACGGAACCGGTAAAAAAGTTAAGGTGATCGTTTTCGCCACTGGTGATGCTGCTAAGGCCGCCACCGACGCCGGTGCTGATGAAGTCGGCTTCGAAGACCTCATTAAGAAAGTTCTCGACGGCTACACAGACTTTGACGCGGCAATCGCGACTCCAGACGCTATGACTGAAGTTCGTAAGATCGCTCGTGTTCTCGGGCCACGTGGCCTCATGCCGAACCCAAAGACTGGCACCGTCACTGACGACACCGCGGCTGCTGTTAATGCAGTGAAAGCGGGTCGTATCGACTACAAGGTCGATAAAAGCGCCAATATCGCGGCTCCTTGCGGTAAGCTCTCCTTCAGCGAAGCTCAGCTTGTAGAGAACATCGGTTCTCTTCTTGAGAGCATCGTGAAAGCCAAGCCCGCTTCTGCGAAAGGCAACTACATCCAAAGCTTCACCGTCGCCGGTTGCATGCTTCCAGGTATCGCTCTCGATATCTCCTCTTACACCGTTAGCTAAACACACAGACCATGAACCCAGATAAGAAATACATCCTCGACGAAATCAAGGGACGTGTCGATGAGTCGGCCTTCGTCCTGGTCGTCGACTACACTGGAACGACTGTTCCTGAGTTCAGTGAACTCCGCAGCCGTCTCCTTGAGCAGGGCGCTGAATGTCACGTTGCTAAAAACTCTTTCATGAAGCGTGTTCTCGCTGATGCAGGCCTTCCCGACCTCGGTGAAGAGCTCATCGGTCAAACTGCTTTTGTCACCGGCGACTCAGATGTGTGCGCCGTTGCGAAAGTTGTCGCTAACTTTGAGAAGGAATTCAAGAAGCCTGAGATCAAGGCCGGCATCCTCGACGGTGACGTCTTGAGTTCCGATCAGGTCAAAGGTCTTGCTTCTCTTCCGCCACGCGAGGTGCTCCTTGCACAGCTTCTCTCCACCATCAACGCTCCAGCAACTCAGCTGGTCCGCGTGATCAACGAGCCTGGCACAAGCCTTGCCCGCGTCATTCAGGCGAAATTCGAAGGAGGAGAATAAAAAATTTGAACGGATGGTCTTCCCAACCCTGCTTTGTAGGTGAGGGAATTCCTGGATTAAAAAAAACTGGTTCCTCGTCGGTCATACGGCAGTAAGACTGAAATAATTGGATAGCCCCGATTGCGACGATACCAAAAAAAACTACTAAAATGTCAGACATTAAAAAAATTGCAGAAGAACTCGGTAAGCTTACAGTCTTGGAAGCTGCTGAATTGGTTAAATCACTTGAAGAGGAGTGGGGCGTAAGCGCTGCTGCTCCAGCAGCAGCAGCAGCAGCACCAGCCGATGGCGGTGGCGCAGCAGCTGAAGCTCAGACCGAGTTCAACGTCATGCTTGCTGAGGCAGGTGGTAACAAGATCGCCGTCATTAAGGCCGTGCGTGGTGTTGCTTCCGGACTCGGACTCGCAGATGCTAAGAAGCTTGTTGAGAGTGCACCAGTTGCAGTTCTCGAAGGCGCTAGCAAAGATGACGCGGAAGCCGCTAAGAAGGCTCTCGAAGAAGCTGGAGCCAAAGTCGAGCTCAAGTAACAATCTCCGGATTTTCACCCAACTTCGATCTTTTGATCGAAGTTGGGCCCGGCCGGAGGAGAGTCTAAGTCGACTCGAATTTGACCCAAATTTTACATTTGGGCTTTTTCGTCAAAACTGATTCCCCTCCGCTCGTGCCCACTGTCACACGTAGCCACTAGCGGAAATTGCAATTCCAGACCCAGAAATCCCGCCAAGTTCTAATGATTGAGTTGATCATGGAATTTTGGCGTAAAC
>JALZWJ010000069.1 GCA_023300065.1 Akkermansiaceae bacterium | reverse complement strand
CTCACGCAGGCTGACCTCGACCTCGCCTGGCTTGACTTCAGCAAAACGGGCCAGGTCGACTTCGGCAATCTGCCCGAGGATTTTCAACGCCATATCATCCGCACCCTCCACCTCCCCTGGCTCAGTCAATGGCTCGCCAACGCCCTCCTCCAACCCCCAACCCAAATCGACCTCACCCCCTGGACCCTCGAAACCTACACGGACACCCTCGCCAAAACCCTCGCCAAAATCGGCGAAGCCACCCCCCTCACCTGGCTCCCCAGAAAAGCCCTCCTGAACCAATTCCTGCACCCTAAAAAATTCCACTTCCTCAGATCTCGTCTCAGCTAGACGGTCACATTGTGGACGCCCCGAACCACCCCTTCGTTCCGATCAGCAAAGGCTCAAAAAGAAATAATAGTTCGAATTTCAGTTTGTAAATTCTAGATATAATTTCGTATAAAAAAACAATGAACATTCTCGTCATTTTACTCCTCCTGCTTCTCCCCTTGTGCGCAGCGCCTACTCAATCGCGAATTTGGAAATCAACGGCAGGCTCCAAGATCGAGGCCTCCGCCATCGAAAAGAAAGGCGA
This sequence comes from Akkermansiaceae bacterium, assembly GCA_023300065.1. Taxonomy (GTDB): domain Bacteria; phylum Verrucomicrobiota; class Verrucomicrobiia; order Verrucomicrobiales; family Akkermansiaceae; genus SW10. The sequence continues at coordinate 2,943 of JALZWJ010000069.1, read as the reverse complement.
CCAGATTGTCCTGAAATTAAAAACCGGTAAGATCATGACCGTCCCCATTTCTAAGCTTTCCCCAGCCGACCAGAAATTCCTCGCCAAGCATTTCTCAGCACAGGCCTCCACCGCAAAAGCACCGACAGACCTCCCGCACCCCATGGGAAAAAATATTGGCCCCATTAAAGTAGAGAACTCAAACTACTTTCTCTACCTCCCCACCTCCCTAGTCGCAGACCAAAAAGCCCCGCTCTTATTTTTCACAGGCTCAGGTGGCGGGAATCCCGGGATGATCAAACGCTACACCGAGGCCGCTGAAGTCTGTGGCTGGATCATCGCCATCAGCAAAGAAGTGAAAAATGGAATGAATGGCATGCCCCATATCAAACGCTGCATGGCGCACATCAAAGAAACGCTCCCGATTGATGAAAGCCGCTTATACTTCACCGGCCCCTCTGGTGGAGGAGCTCGCGCCCTCCATAACGCCGCCCACTTCACGGGCGCTGGTGCCATGCCCCTCATCGCGCATGGAGTTTGGGATAAGGCCCCACCTTCCAAAGGCGCTTACTACTTCATCGGAGGAGCGACCGACTTTAACCGATACGGCACCGCAGCCTGCCGGAAGGGCCTTGGTAAAAGCGCCTTCCACCGCTTCCACCCTGGCTCTCACTCCACCGGCCCCATCTCTCTCGTCAATGACGGCATGCTCTGGATGAATGCTCGTTTTTTCGAGCGTCAAGCAAAGGGCGATTACGCTGAGGCACAGCAGCAATTCGAGCGACGTTTCCTCACCATGATCAGCGAGCTCCCCGAGGACCAAGCCCACCGCGCTTACATGCTCCTTTCCTACCTCATGGAGGACTACGACCTTCACTCAGACCATCAATCGGAAGCGAAACAATTGCAGGAAAAGCTCGCACAAAAAGGAGACAGCATCCGCTACCTTGAGGCCTTAAAGGACCTCGACAAACTCTCCCAAGGCCCCCTTTCAGACCTAGGCGTCGGCACCCGGAATAAACACACCTCAGCCAAGGTCACACGTGCCGCTAAGAAGCTGCTCGAAAAATACCCCGCCTTGCATGAGATCCCCCAGATCTGCACCAACCTCCAAAAACCAACAGGCTAGGCCACCCCATCATTGACAGCCAGTGAAGCGCCACTAGGGTGCCCGCGTGCTTCTCGCCCGCCTCATGTTCATCCTCGCGCTCTTCAGCTTGAGCGGGTTGGATCAGGCCTTTGTGCAGGCCTATGCGTGGGGCACCATGTTGCGAGATCGCGCGCCCGAAGTGGGCCTCAGCGAGGCCCTCGACACCACCTTCTCCGGCGACCATCCCTGTGAGGTTTGCCAAGCCATCGCCGAGGCCTCCCATCATCAAAATGACAAGGCCCCGATCGAGCAATCTCCCGAATCCTCCTCAAAGGATTTTTCACCCTTGATGAGCCTCCGGGCCATCACCATCACCCCACCTTCAGCCACCGCACCCCTTCCGGGTTTCCGCGGCATCGCTGATCGTTCCATTGTCCTAGAGCTCCCCACGCCACCACCGCGCTGGGTTTAAGAGACTCTTTGACTTCCCCTAAAAAACAAAATCCCCACGCGGCTCACTTGCCGCGCTGGGTCGAATCTTAACCTGTGGGTGAATCGCGCCCACATTCCTATTATTATGAAATTTTCTATCTTATCTCTTATTGTCGCAGCCACTCTCCCTGTCGCTGCAGAAACCCGCTCAGACATCTATGCCCCCATCGGAGTGATGGGTGACCATCTCCATACCAAAGGAAAGCTCATGGCGAGCTACCGCTACATGTTCATGAGCATGGATCGGAACTATGACGGCTCATCCTCCCTCTCGCCAAGTGAGGTTTTAGAAGACCCCAGCTTCATGGTCAGCCCGACCGACATGGACATGGAAATGCACATGTTCGGCCTCATGTATTCTCCGACCGATAAACTCACCTTCATGGCCATGCTCAATCTCGTGGAACTCTCCATGAACCATGTCCGTGCCGATGGCCTAAAATTCAACACCCGTTCATCAGGAGTTGGGGACAGCTCAATCGGCGCACTCTACCGCTTTAATGATCATTTCCATGGCGGTCTCTCCCTCCTCCTACCCACGGCAAAAGTGAACCGGCGGGGCTTCATCCCCGGTCCCGGCGAAACACAGCTACCTTACCCCATGCAGCTTGGCGCCGGCACCTGGGGAATTTCCCCCACCCTCACCTACCGCTCCTTTTTCAAGCGGTGGTCCTTTGGGTCCCAGCTCAGTGCGAGGTTCCAGTTTGGCGAAAATGACCAAGGCTACCGCCTCGGTGAGCGCTACGAATTCACGACATGGGCCGCAGTCCCCATCGGCGAATCCTTCTCCCTCTCCTTCCGAACGACCCTGAGCGATTGGGATAACATCGAGGGCGTGGATGAGGATCTCCTCAACCTCCCAGTCCCCACCGTCCGGGCCGACCTCCGCGGCGGAACCAGGGTGGATGCCTCCCTCGGCCTAAATTATCGTCACCCCGGAACCGGAATTGGACTCGGCGTCGAGCTAGGTAAAACCCTCTGGCAAGACCTCGCCGGCCCCCAACTCGGCTCAGATTGGACCCTCAATGCTGGGGTCCGACTTTCTTTCTAAGTCCCCCTCTTTTGCGCTCCCCTTTTCTTATCGAATGATTAGAAAAGGGGCGCTTTATTTTACAAAGAACACATCAAACAGCTTGCTGGATAACAGCGAGCCTGGCGGCACCGTCTTAGCTGCGCCCACCCCCTACCCAAAATTCTCTGGAACTCTGAACCATGAAGAAAAACCCCCGCTATGCCCTATTTCGCAAAATTCTCACAGAGCACCAAGCGGATTGGCTCCTGCCATGGTCTGGATTCGGTTCCCGCTTCCAAGACATCGATTTCCCAACTGAGTCTGATATTCTTAGCGGCAAGGGCGCTTTCATCAATGGTGGGCGCATCAA
>JALZWJ010000068.1 GCA_023300065.1 Akkermansiaceae bacterium | reverse complement strand
CCGCTCGATGGAAGTTATAAAGAATTTCCCGCAGGCTACCGCATGATTATGGTCGATGGCGCGCCGTCCGATAACATGCAGGAGCGGGAGGTCTATGCTCGTAAAATATTAAGCCAGTTCGTGCGCCGCGCCTTCCGCCGCCCGCTGGATCAGAGCACGGTAGACCGGTTGGTGGGGATGGCGGTCGCGGTCGATAAACTACCGGGAAAGAAATTTGAAGACGGCATCAAGCACTCCATGACGGCGGTCCTTGCCTCGCCCCGTTTCCTCTTTCGGGCCGAGGTTCAGCCTGAGCCAGACAACCCCGGGAAGGTCGTTCTGCTGGATGAATACGCGCTCGCCTCGCGCCTCTCCTTTTTCCTCTGGAACTCTGGCCCGGATGAGGCGCTCCTCGACCTCGCTCACAAAAAGGAACTCCGTAAAAATCTCCGCCCTCAAATCGACCGTATGCTGGCCAGTCCCAAGTCCCGTCGCTTCATCGATAGCTTCGTGGGCCAGTGGCTCCAAGCGCGCGATGTCGAGGGCCTCGCCATCGACTCCCGCAAAGTCTTAGGAACTCGCGACCTCCGTCACGCCAATGAGATTTTCAGCTCACGCCTCCGCTCCGATATGAAGGCCGAGACGGAACTCTTCTTCCATCATGTTCTCAAAAACAACCGCCCGGCAGAGGAACTCATCTCCGCCGACTACAGCTTCCTCAACGACCGCCTTGCCGATTTTTATAAAATCCCCGGCGTCTATGGATCCCAACATCGCCTTGTCGATCTCAACCAGCATCCCCAGCGGGGTGGTATCCTGGGGCAGGGGACCTTCCTCGTCGTCACCTCTAACCCCACTCGGACTTCTCCCGTAAAGCGTGGCCTCTTTGTCCTCGATAATCTCCTCGGCACCCCAGCCCCTCCCGCCCCTCCAGACATTCCCGAACTAGAGGAAGCCGCTCATGGAAGCGCCAAACCACTCACCATGCGCCAGATGATGGAGGTCCATCGAGAAAAACCACTCTGCGCAAGCTGTCACCAGCGGATGGATCCCATCGGCCTCGGCTTAGAGAATTTCAATGCGATCGGCCAATTCCGCACGGAAGAAAAGGGGCTAAAGATCGACTCCTCAGGCACCCTCATCACCGGGGAAAGCTTCCACGATGTGGCCAGCCTCAAGACCGTTCTAGCCACGCAACGGCGGGACGATTTCTACCGCTGCCTCAGTGAAAAAATCCTCACCTACGCCATCGGCCGCGGGCCGGAGTATTTTGATGCCGTCACCATCGATGCCATCGTTGCCCACGCCAAAGCGAATCAGGGCAGTCTCAAGGAGTTCCTCATCGCCGTCATTCAAAGTGCTCCATTTCAGAAACGTCGAGGCGGCTAGCCCTTCTTTTTGTCAGAATAACCCACACCCTCACGTATCTTAACTTATCATGAAGCATCGCACTGGCATGGATCGCCGTAAATTCCTACGTGGCCTGGGCGCCGCCGTCGGCCTGCCCGCCATGGAGTCGCTCCGCCCCCTCATGGGTGCCACGGCCGGCGCTGCTGCCACTGCTGCCACTGCGGCTACCGCCACCACCGCAAGCGGGAACCCGCTGCGCATGGCCTACCTCTACATCCCCAATGGCGTCAACCTAGAGCACTGGCGCCCGCAAGGGAAGGGGAGTGACTACCAACTCGGCAAGAGCATGGCCCCGCTTCAGGACCTGAAAGAGGACATGCAGATCTTCACCGGTTTCGCCCACCGCCAAGCTGTCGCCGGTGCTGATGGAGCGGGCGATCATGCCCGGAGTAATGCCACCTTCCTGACCGGCCAGCGGGCTAAGAAAACCTCCGGCTCCGATATCAAGGTCGGCATCTCGGTCGATCAAATCGCAGCCCGTGCGATGCAGAATCAAACCCGGCTCTCCTCCTTAGAACTCACCTGCGATGGCGTCCGCAAGTCTGGTCGTTGCGACTCCGGCTACTCCTGCGCTTACCAATTCAACCTCTCCTGGCGGTCCGAGAATCAGCCAAATACCCCCGAGGCCAATCCCCGCCTCGTCTTCGAGCGGCTCTTTGGCTCCGGCTCCGGTGACGAACGTGCCAAAAGCCTCGCCCAGCGCCGCTCCACCCAGAAATCTATCCTCGATTTCATCGCCGATGACGCCAAGTCCATGCACCGGGACCTCGGCCGGAATGACCAACATAAGCTCGAGGAATACCTCACCGGGGTCCGTGAGATCGAGCTCCAGATCCAGCGGGCCGAGACCCTGGGCGACCCCTCAGATCCCGGCATCTCCGCGCCCGCTGGTCAACCCGCTAGCTACCGCGAACACATGCGCCTCCTCATGGACATGATGGTCCTAGCCTTCCAAACCGATAGCACCCGCATCTCCACCTTCCTCCTCGCGCACGATGGCAGTAATCGTTCCTTTGAAGAAATCGGCGTCTCTGATGGCCACCACAATGTCTCCCACCATCGACGTAAAAAAGAGAACTTGGATAAGATCCAAAAGATCGACCACTTCTACCTAGAGCAACTCGCCTACTTCATGCAAAAAATGAAGACCACGCAGGACCTCGATGGCCAGTCTCTCCTCCACAACTCCATGATCGTCTACGGCAGTGGCATCGCGGATGGAAACCGGCACAGTCACCATGATCTCCCCGTCATCGTCGGCGGGAATGGCGGCGGAGCCTTCCAGCCCGGTCGCCACGTCGACCTCGGCTCAGAGGTCCCGCTCTCCAATCTCCACCTCCGTATGCTCCACGAATTTGGAGTTGCGGCCCCACGCTTCGGTGACTCCACCGGCGTGTTAAAAGAGATCTAGACCGGAGGCCTCCGTCACGGATCAAAAAAAAAGCCCGTCACGAGTGGAACTCGCACGGGCTTTTTTGAAAGAGTTTTTCGTCAGGGCCGGTGGCTTACTGAGGAACTACGAAGATGCTGCCCGTTGTCGGGTCCTTCGCAAGTTGGCCTGCTTTAAAGCCGGTCACGCGCACCTTGTTGTAAGGCTTGTATGGGCTCACGACCACGCCGGGGAGATCACTCCGCGTCGCGCTAGGGTAGCTAGGAGCTTTTGTGACCGCTGGGGCAGGGATGTCGCCTCCGGTGTTGTAAGTGCCGTTCTGAGTGTTCTGGTGATCTTTGTAAGTGGCATAGCCAGCTCCACCGAGCGCTCCCACGGCTAGACCTTTGACAATGTCACGATCGTCATTCCCTGCAATGGCACCAACTGCGGCACCCACTGCGCCTCCACCGAGGGCATACTGCTGTTGGCTAGGGGTGCATGAAGAGAGGCTAAGGGCTCCGAAAGTCAGGCCCACGGCGAGTGAATGGATAGTTTTCATGTGCTAGTTTAAACGTTTCTCAGCTGAGATTATTCAAGAATTGCTTAATTTAGATCCCTCGGCGATCACGAAATGCATTATTTTCAGCACTGGGTGAAGGTGGAAAGGAATCACTCCCGAGGCTTTTTTTATTGGACAGAACCACGATCCGGCGATAAATCCCGCGCGCGACCTTTGCCAAAAGGACGCCATACCCACTAAAATGGCAGCGTAGCTCAGGGGTAGAG
>JALZWJ010000067.1 GCA_023300065.1 Akkermansiaceae bacterium | reverse complement strand
GACGACGAGGAGGCAGATGTCGGCGCGGCGGATGGAGCGCTCGCTGCGCATCGCGGAGAAGACCTCGATGGAGTCTTCCATACTGGAGCGTTTGCGGAGGCCGGCGGTGTCGATGAGGTTGTGTTTTTCATCGCCCCAGACGTAGGGGATATCGACGGCATCACGGGTGGTGCCGGCGATCGCGGAAACCATGGTGCGTTCGTCTTTGAGGATGGCGTTGATGAGGGATGATTTGCCGGCGTTGGGTTTTCCGACGACTGCGATTTTGAGGCCGTCCTTGAGGTCGTCGTGATCGACTTCGGCTTGTTCTTTCGCTTCGAGTTTGGAGAGTTCTAGGTCGACGCGGTCGAGAAGGTCGCGGATGCCGCGGCCGTGTTCGGCGGAGGTGGGGATGCCGTTTCCGAAGCCGAGGACGGCGAAGTCGCTGGCGGTGTTATCATGGTCTGCGCTGTCGGCTTTGTTCATGACGAGGACGACGTTGGGATTGGACTTGCGGAGGAGCTGGGCCACTTCTTCGTCGATGGGGTTAATGCCAGCGCGGGCATCGACGACGAAGACGATGAGGTCTGCGGAGTCCATTGCGATACGGGCCTCGAGGGTGACTTGATCGGAGAAGCCATCTTTATCAAAAGCACAGATACCGCCGGTATCGATGAGTTCGCAAGGGTTCTCGGTGAGGGTGCAGGGCGCGGCGATACGGTCACGGGTGACCCCGGGTTGATCGAGTACGATGGCGATACGTCGTCCGGCCAGACGATTAAAGAGGGCGGATTTCCCGACGTTGGGGCGACCGACGATAGCGACCTGGAATGGACTAGTAGGCATGACTTCTAGGAGCTGCTTAGGCTGGCTTTAGTGAAAGAGCAAGGCTTAGACGAGGATGGGGACGCCATCGGGCTTTAATGCGTCGGCGGGAGGACCGTCGAAATTGTCTAGGATGAACTTATCCCATTGCTCGCGGGTGGATTTGGAGAGGTGTTCTTGGACTTTTTGTTCGCAGTCGGAGCAGACCATCATGGGGAAGGGATCGAAAATCATGTTGCTGCCAAAGCCCATGCAGGCGACGGAGTAGTCGATGACTTCGGTAAGTGGGGTGCGGCAGGTGGCGCAGTTCTTTATCCAATCTTCGTGGTTCTGTGAGTGGCCGATTTCTTCTGACCGAAGGGCGAGGTTTGGACTCCCTTCGAAGAAAGCGGTGATGCGTTGGCGGGATTCTTCAGAGAAGCTGTCGGCCATGTTTTTGCGGCAGGGGAGACACATGCCATACTCAAAAACGCATTCGGGGCCTTTGAAAACTTTTGTGACGGTGTAAGGGGCGTCGATTTTATGAAAGGCCTGCTCACAGGTGAGGCAGGTGTGAAAAGGCTCATCGTGCTCAAAGGAGTGGAAGAATGGAGGTATATCACCCATGACGTAGGGTGGTCCCAACTTGTTATAAATCCAACGTTTTTTGATTTGGAAAGTGAGGAGGGGGTGTAGGGTTTACCCAGACAATGCGATAGGTAAGACTACGTGTGGCATTGGCGAAATGATTCTAGCACGCAAAAAATTATGGAAGAAGTATCTAGCTCACCAGAAGAGACTCAAGACGAGGTCACTGAAAAAGGCGGAATTGCAGGACCCGTCGCCATGACTTTTTTCATTTTCACCGTGATTGCTGGGCTGATTTATTTGCCGTTTTACGCGGAGAAAAACCCATTGAAGGAGATTTTAGATTCAAATGCTTGGTGGGTTCCCAATATCGGTGAATACCATCCATTGATTTTGCATCTTCCGATTGGGATTGTGGCGTTGACGGTGTTTATGGAGGTTTGTCGTTGGTTGTCTTTTGGGCGCTACCGTCCGTTGACTGGAGTGGGTTTATTTTTGGCTTTCTTGACGGGGGTTTTGGCCTGTGTGACTGGGCTTGTTGACCTGAAGGTGGAGGGGATGGTGCATGATGATTGGGATGATGACATGTATAAGCATATGTGGATGGGCATTGCGTTCGTGGTGGTTTTGGGGCTGGCCTTTCTGGCGAAGATTTGGGGGGGGCGGAGTGGTAAACGTGGCCCGCTTTATGGGGTTCTACTCTTTGGATCGGCTGGTATTTTAGGATATGGCGCGAATTTTGGCGGGCAGCAGACTCACGGAGTTTGCCCGGTGACGAACACTCTGGAGGGGCTGGAGTTGATCAAAACAGAAGGGGGCGGAGATGCGCAAAAGAAGAAAGAGAGCGGCTCGCTCGCTGAGTCGGCGGGTGGTCTGCTGGCATTTGATGAGGTGGTTCTGCCCATTATGGATCAGAAGTGTCTCGCTTGTCACTCGGTGGAGTCCGGCAAGGATAAAGGAGATCTCTTGATGGATACTTATGCTAGTCTCCTGAAAGGAGGAGAGAGTCAGGATGGTGAAGATTATCGGACTCTGGTGCCTGGTGATGCTGAGAAGAGTTATATGATCGAGGTAATGACGCTTCCAATGGATGATGACATGCACATGCCGCCATCGAAGAAGACGCAGATGGAGCCGCACGAGATTGAGCTCCTGACGTGGTGGGTGAACAATATTCCCTCAAACGTGGTTCTAGAGGATCGAACGCTGGCAGAAATGGGTGCGCCTCAAAGCATTCTTGATGCCGCGGCGAAGGTGATCAGTTTCGAGGAGAAAGAAGAGCCGGCAGGTGAGGGAAAGATGAGAGAGGCTGCTCCCGCGAATATGGCGGAGGAAGAACGGGCGTCTCTGCCAGAGGAGGTGGATTCTTTAAAGGAGGATGATTCTTTGGAAACTCCGCTGATGGAGGATCCGGCGCCTGATTTTTCGGAAGACGGAGATGGTGAAGAGGGGGAGGGAGAGGACTTGGTCCAGCTGGAGCTGCCGGTTGCGGAAGCGATGCCTAAGCCTAGTCTTGTAGCGACGCTCATGACCGAGGAGGCGGTCGTGGATCAGCTTTCTAAGGTGTCACTGCCTCGTAGCTTGAGCCTGAGTGAGGGGGGGATCGTTGCGGAGGCGAAACGTAAAAAGTTGGAAACTCTGAATCTCTATGGCGGGCAGTTTGTTGACTCTGGCGTGGCGATCAATAAGCCGTCGATGGATTTTGATGATCTGTATTTCGCGCAATCTCAGGGTGCTTCAGAGGAGGGTGGCCTATTCGATACGGAGAGTCGTCAGCAGGCGAACTAGGTTTTTTATGGAAAGGCGCGGGTAACGTCTCCTTTTGTGAGTTCTAGAGCGTAGAAGCGGTTCCCGAATTGGGAGGGATGGGTGAGGGTTTGGAATTGCTGGATCCCTTTTTGATCGGGGTTGGCGAGGAGCCAGTCTTTCGCACAATAAGTGAGGTAGCGGCTCTGGTTCATGACGGGGTGGGCTTGGAGCCCGAGCTTGGTGGCCGCTTTTTCCACGGCGGTAAAGTTGACATCGGCGGTGATGTCTTGCTCGCCTGGGAAATCGAGCGGGTGGGCGTTCGATTTTTGGTTCCGATAGCAGCGAAGAGTGCCAGCGGTGCGGGCAGGGTGGTAAAGTGATTCTTGGTCTAAGCCGTAGTCGATCCAGACGTAGAGGGCTTTTTTAAAGCATTGGGCAAGAGGTGTGAGGAAGGTGGGCAGATCTGGTACGCCTTCGGTGACGTATCCTTCGGGGTAATTTAGAGGGAGGTCCGGGCTTGCTGGGCGGGTGTCCCAGGCGAGGTTATCGTCGTTATCGATTGCGACGAGGACTTCATGCCATTGGTTTTTTGAGAAGAGGTAGAGAGGCACTGGGAGGGCATCGAGGACCTCGTTGGCGACGAGTGCTCCGATCTCGGTTTGGACCTCGTCTGGATGGCTGATGAGGGTGGCTTTATCTCCAAGACGTGTTTTTAAAAAGTTGCGCCGAGCGGGGAGGGGCTCACTGATGACATAAGAAACGGCGGCGGCGAAGGCTGGGTCAATTTCGGTGAGATTAGTGAGGATGTCGGTCGCGAGTGAGCCATCGTGAGCGCCTAGCTCGAGGATTGTGAAGTGGGAAGGGGAGCCATTTGCGAGCCAGAAACGGTGCAGGCGGCGGGCAAGGAGCTGCCCGAAGAGGGGGCCGACGGAGACACTGGTGATAAAGTCACCTTTTTTTGAGACCGTGGTGGCCTCCGCGCGTGCATAATAGCCTAGTTTGGGGTGGTAGAGGCATTGTGCCATATATGAAGAGAAGGGCAGAGGGCCTGATTCCCTAATTTCAGAGATAAGAATCTTATTTAGCTCAGGAGTTGCTTTAGGCTTTAAGCGAGGGTATTGAAATGCCTGTTGAAGGCCGGATAACTCAGCTGGTTTTTGAGACATGATGTTTGGACGAGAAAACAAAAAAGTAAGGCCTTGGTTTTTTAAACGCAGGGGGTTCTGGATCTTTTGCCTGATTTGCCTCGTTATTATGGTGCTAATCGCGGTGATCGGAAACATAAAGATGGATCCTTATCGGGACATTGCGAACGATTATGATTTGGCGAGGGTCGGCGAGAAAGAGGAAATGAGCTTTATTCATGACCGCTCTGGCCATGAAATTGGGACGATGTTTGTGGAGAATCGCGTTTCGATCCCTCTGAGTGAGATTCCATCGATTTTTGTGAATGCGGTTTTAGCGCAAGAGGATCAACGTTTTTATAAACATAATGGTGTCGATTGGGTCGGTGTGGGGCGTGCCGCATACTTAAATATTCGGAGTGGCGATATCACTCAGGGTGCGGGCACGATTACGATGCAGCTGGCACGAAAGTCATTTGATTTGTTGGGCGAGGCCAATCGAGAGGAATGGTCTGGGTATGAGCGTAAGATCATCGAGGCCTTTGTGGCACTTCGGATTGAAGAGGATTTACTGGAGCAGGTGAGACTCGATTACCCCGGTGATGAAAAAGCGGCTAAAAAGGCGGCGAAGGAGAAAATCATCGAGATGTATCTAAACCTCGTGCCTTTCGGTTCTGGGTTTTATGGGGTGCGGTCTGCGGCTTTAGGTTATTTTGGAAAAGAGCCGAAGGACCTGACGATTTATGAATGTGCCTCGATCGTGGCGTGTTTGAAAAATCCAACTCGTATTTCACCATTGCGGAGCTTGGAGCAGAATAAGACGAACCGTGATCACGTGTTACGCCGGATGGCTTTGGAGGAGATGATCACACCAGAGCAGCGTGATGAAATGCTTGCGCAGCCGGTGGTGTTGAACCCGATCCCGATTCGTCGTGGTAAGTCCTACCTCTATGAGTTAGTGGCTGCCCAAGCGCGCGATTTGGTGGGAGAGGAAGCCCTTTCCCGTGGTGGCTACACTATCCGAACCACGATTAATGCCCGGGTCCAGCGGACGGCGGAAGATGCTCTCGCAAGGCACTTGTTAGAGGTCGAGAAAACACCCGGATATAGGCACCCGAAATACACTGACTATGAGCGCAAAAGCGGGCCTCCGAAATATCTACAAGGGGCGACCTTGATGCTCGACCATGAGACGGGGGAAGTGATCGCGCACGTCGGTGGGCGTGACTATGCCCATTCTCAGTATGATTTTGCAGCGGGTGGTCGAGGGCCTCTTGGGACTGGCTTTTTTCCTTTCGTGTATGCCTCTGCATTTGAGAACGGGAGACACCCTGCGACTCTCGTTGTGGATGAGCAAATGGATGTGCGGAAGCTACAAGTGGGTGGTGATTTAGAAGGGGTCGTCGGCGAATGGGGAATGGAGGTTAATAATCCCGGTTACGAGGGAGCGATCACTTCGCGCCGTGCCCTTGGTGTTTCTAAAATCGCAGCAACGGTCCAACTAGGACAGGAAGTGGGTCTCTCTAATGTGCATAAAATGGGAGAGAGCTTTGGCTTTAGTTTACCTTCGGACAGATTGCTCAATCGAACTTTGGTAGGCTTTGACCAAGTGAGCATGAATGAAGTGGTTTCCGCTTATTCAGTCTTTCCTCGTGGCGGAACGCGGGTGGTGAAAAATCGCTACATCCGTGAGATCCGAGACATCGATGGGAAGGTTGTTTATCCTACGCCGGAGAATAGCTTCCAGAAGGAGGTGAAAGAGGTGTGTTCTGAAGCGGCCGCTTTCCAAGTTCATTCAATATTAAATGAGGTGATGAGAACGGGAAATCTGAAAGATGTTTCGAAGGATTTAAGTTCAAATCTCCTGCTCGGTGGCGCGAAGTCAGGAACGCCTTATGGTTTTTCAAATGCGTGGATGGCGGGCTATAACAGCCGAATTACATGTGCGGTTTGGGTCGGATTCTACCAAGGTAGTCGCCGAGCGATTCATGATTCAGCCTTCGCTAAGGATGTGGCTTTTCCGATCTGGAAAGAAGTGATGAATTCTTCGCAGCCCTCATTTTCAGGTGGAGAGATTTTGCCCCCTAAGTCGATTGAGAAGGTTTCAATTTGCCGGGTGTCAGGGATGCGTCCTACGAGATATTGTAATGAAACGGTGGAGAACGCTGAGACTGGTGAAATCAGTTTCCGCTCTACCAGCTACCAGGAATATCTACGGAAGGGCGAGGAAATGGGTATCTGTGCTGTTCACGGGGGGGGGATCGATATCGATGCCATCGCGCTTAGAGGTCAGCCACAAGAGACGATTGATGCGATTCCGATTAAACCGAAAGCACCTCTTCTCCTTGGTTTTGATCCCTACAATAGTCAAACGCCGACCCTCGGGATCAAGGATGAGGCTAAAAATCCATTAGCTGATGCTGATCGACTCATCGTAGGCGACCGCGTGAACGGGGAGCGCCAGGCTCTCCTTCAATTACAAAGACCCGCGCGATTCGAGTTGCCGGCTCCTTCAGAAGCCGCTCCGGTCCAAGGTGAATCAACAGATTGATGAATAGTCGCTCTGCTTCTAATCGGTGGGTTCCCTTCCGCTGCCCAAAGTGTTCTGGGGTTTTCCGACTAAAAAAGAGCCAAATCGGACGGTGTGGGCACTGTCCCTGCTGTGCCTCGGAGGTCAGGACTGTTGGGCCAGAGACTCCAGTTCCTGAGGTTCCTGAGGGTGTCGGCTCTGATGAATTTCTTCTAGAGAATGTCTCATTGGCACCGCTAATGACGCATGATGTAGGCGATCAGAAAAAGCCCAGAGTAGCGAGTAGACACCAACATTCCAGCGCTGGGAAGGAGTCTATCAAGTGGGAAGAGGGGGATGAGCCTTCACCTAGAAAGAGGCTTTCTCTGCAGTTGTTATGGAGTGGCTTGATGATTCTGGTCCTGCTTCTCGCGCTCGCCATATTCTATGTGAAAGAGATGGCAGGTGGGAAAAAACCAAATCAAGCGGCAGTCGGAACCACTGTGATCGGCGGGGCCGAGTCTCACGCGATTTTAGAGGAGGTTTTAGATAAGGACCCAGTCAAGATCTACAAAAATGCTGATGGAGTCGATACAGCCGTTGAGGCTAGTCGGCGTGATGAGAAGTTTATCATGACAGAGATCGAGGAAGTCGTTACTGGTTTTTTGAACTCCGAGACGGTTTCGGCACGGTTAGAATTCGTGAGGGATTCTGCGCGAGTAAGGCCTCTGATGTTGTCCTATTATCAGGGGGAAGAAATTGATGCCGAAGGTATTGAGATGTTAGTAAAGGAGCGATCGTTATTCGAAGGTGAATTTGTGAATACCCTCGTGCAAACTGCCGATTTCATCATGAAGCCAATCGCGATTGAGCGAATAGAGAAGGGTGGGGAAGTTGGATATCAAATCGATTGGGAAAGCTGGGTTGGTTTTTGTGATTTATCTCCTGAGGATATGAGATCTAAGAAGCCTACTGATCCTAAGATCATAAGAGCTATTGTTTCTCCTAGTAATTATTACAATTACGGTTTTTCAAATGATAGAGAATGGGCTTGCTTCCAGTTAGAAGTGAAGGATAAGGCATCGGTATTCCTCGGTTACGTGAAGAGAGGGACTGCGGTGGAGTTAGGCTTAACAGATCTCAGAAAAAGAGGGGGAAGCGGAAGCTTTATTCTTAAGGTTGCATACCCGCCGAACGCCCGGTCCGCAGACCAGGTGGAGATCTTGGAAATTGTCTCTCGTGGGTGGCTACTGAAATCTGATAACAAAAAATATGATGAGTAAGAGTGCGATCTTGTCTTCTCCTAAAGAGAAGGCCTTGAAGTTAAATTTAGATCGATCCATCTATGGCACTTTTGCCGAGATTGGTGCGGGGCAGGAGGTTGCGAATTGGTTCTTTAGGGCTTCAGCCTCAGCAGGGACCGTGGCTAAGTCGATTTCCGCTTACGATATGACCATCAGTGATGCTCTTTACGGGAAGACGAAGCGATACGTATCACAGGAGCGAGTCGTAGATATGGTCAACTACGAGTATGAGTTGTTGGAGGAGCGGCTTGGCGGCTGTAGGGGTGAGGAATCTCGTTTTTTTGCGCTCGCGAACACGGTACGAGCGAGGGGCTATAATGATACCGCAGAGTGCCACGGATGGCTTGCGATTCGTTACCAAGCCCAACCGGAGAAAGCGTCTGGCACGATTCTCCTACACGTTCGTTTACTGGATGATGAAAACGA
>JALZWJ010000066.1 GCA_023300065.1 Akkermansiaceae bacterium | reverse complement strand
CCACCAAAATCAGCCCCTGACATCACACCCCGAAATGGAGAATACCCCTGCCGTGAAAGGAGGGAGTGGTATTTTAGCCCAGTAGGATCTACGGAGATATCGCTCCGTAAAATCCTACGAGTAAATACTGTTAGCCCCAATTAAACATGAATACCGAGGAGTTCGACAATTTACGAGGGTGGATAGATGAAGATCGAGGTAAATTGCATACTTTGACGGATGACGAAAAAGTCGTATGGTTTGAACGCAGGCTGTATTTGACGCTAATTAAGCCAATTGGAGATGTCTACGATTTGATTTAAACTGAGGCTGACCAGTCAGTTTTACTGATTTGGGCTACATCGACTTGCTGTTCGATGGAGGCGTTTGGGAAATTTATATTAGGACCTAATCACAACTCTAATTCTCAATCAAGGGATAGATTTTTCAAATTCATAGAGGGATATATGCATTGCGATTTTAGATGTAGAGAGATTAATGGTGAGAGTTACCAAATGATTTTGTGGAAATATTTCCGCAATGGGTTAGCTCACGGGTTTGCAATTAAAAAAGGAGGTTTTTGCCATCAATCATCTTATTTCTCGTTAAAGAATATTTCAGGATCGGATTGTTTAATGATTGATCCAAGGTGTTTTTATGAAGATTTCACAGAAGGAGTTGAACGGTTTTTGAGCGATTTGAAGCAGATGGCAGCTAGTTGGCGGCCCCAATTTTTTCAAACATTTGACGATGTCTACGTCCAGGGACGGTAAGGCTGGCAAGACGGAAAAGGTGAGTTGCACCTCTCCTAAAGTTTGTCGTGGATTTGTTCGATTTAGGGAGCTAGTTTTCCCGTGTCGAAGATGGTAGCGCCTGATGGTGGGTCGCTCCTTTCCTTTGACGTTCGGCAAAGAATATGAAGAAGACTCTCATCGTGATTACAATCGTTATAGGAGTCTCCTTCGCGTTGGTCGCAAGGTCGTATTTCTTTGGTGAGCAAAAGGATAATCCAGAGCAGCACGAGTTTGTGGATGCGGCAGCTGCGGGTGATATTGAGGGACTGGGTATTGCTCTCGACCGAGGAGCTACGGTAGACGGCTTCACCTCGAGCGAAGGAGGTTCATATTTTGGGGGGCCAGCATTAGTAGCTGCAATCCAGAATCAGGAAGTTGAAGCTGTAAAGTGGCTGCTGGATCATGGTGCTAGTGTTCATCGCATTTACGCAACGGAGACGCTCCTTGAAATTGCAGAAACAGTCTCCGCAGAGACCCGCACTGACGTTGCTGCACGGATAGTCAAGCTGATCAGGGATGACGGCGGCAATAAACTTTAGGGCTTTAACGAAGGCGTAAACTTAGGTGCCAGACACCTTAACTTCGGAGGATAGAAATGGAAACACGTGAACTGGGGAATCTAGCAGAAGCTATTCGTGTTGGCTCGATTCCACGGAGGGAGCCTTCAGCCTCGTATAATTCATGGCTCATCGCTTGCGATATCCGCGAAGACTTAGCTGAGTTTTTTCGGCAACACACTCCGCAAGGTATCCGTTCCTTGGGAGTGATCAGCTTCATCGGTTCAACTTCAATGCTGGAGATCGATGAGATGTATTCCACTACGAAAGGTGGGCGATTTGTCGTATTCGCACAGTGTGTCGACGGAAGCTATGTGGGTGTTGGCGCAGACTCCGGTATTCCGACTTGGATTGTGAAAGGATGCCTTGAGGTTGAGGATCTCGACCCTGAAGAACTTGAGGAAGGATTCGTTCCTTATCAGGGGACTTTAGCCGATTTTTTAATTTCAGCAGCGAGTGATGAAGACTTCCCGTTCGATCCATTTGAGGCGAAAGAACGCTTTGGATAATTGACCGACTAGCCGAATAAAACGGTGAAGACTGCTTCTCTCACTCTAGGAGGTTGTTTTTGAATTCGGAGTTTTAATCTTCGCTCAGTCGCGCATCCACTCTAACGTCAAAGCCAAAATACTATGACGAAGCGCCGTTACCTGATAATTACGATCATACCGGTCACGCTCATTGCATTGGGGTGCTGGTGGTTTTTTGATCTTGGTTTAGGCTACAAATCTATTGAGTTACGAAGAGGTTCGTCATTCAAGATGATCGACGGTTTCGATGTTGATTTTCATTCCTCTCAGAATCATGTGGTTGACTATCGTGTAGGACGACGCGCCAGTCGGTCGACTACAGCTCATGGATATCAAGATCGAATTCTCATCGAATTTTCCGGTAGCACGGAAGCTTCTGGAGTCTGCAAGATTCTTCAGGTCGCCAGATTAGGTTACCGCCGCGGGGGCGAATATCGAATTGCGTCACCAGAGCATGCTTGGGTTGAAGTCCGGCAGTGTAAGGAGCATTTCTATTTAGAAGCTGCTATTAAGATATCTAACTCAGAATTTGGTGAGTCTTGGGAGATTGTCTATATTCCACCCACAAAAATCGAATAATCCTAAATAAGTCATGAGATACGACGCTTCTCGCTCTGGGAGTTTGTCTTTGAATCCACAGTTTTATGTTCGCTCTAATTGCGCCACCACTTCAATATGAGACCAAGAAAATGCGAGCGAGGATCACTGATGCATACGATTTAGAGTTTCGTTGGGAGGAGTGCGGAATTCGCCGGATTGTTTTTAAGCCAATTTCAAATTCAGAGTTCGAGGTGTGCGTCGATTTGTATCTCACGGAAGGTCTGAATTATCAGACTCCAACACGTATTTCTTTTTCTACGACTTGCTACGCTCGGTCGCTTTGGGGTTTCAGGGATAGTCTTTCTAAACTTACTATCGAGGACACCGATTCAGCCAAATACTATGGGAGTCAAGATATGGAGATTTTAGTAGGTATCGAGTCGGAGAAGCCGAATATAGGGAGCCGGACGACCCGAATTTGCACGTTGATTTATGAGCCATTCCAGCTTTTTGACATGATCGCATTCCCTGGCCAAATTAAGATTCCTCTTGGAGGCGTCGAAGATCTCGGCGGAACCATTAAAACCATGAATGAATTTATTTCGGTTCTGAAGATGCAACCTGATGACAGTGGAAATACGTAAATTAGGTGCCAGACACCTAGTTGACTTGACCTCGTCTTCGTTGTGCTCTAAATCTGTTCCAGCGTATGAAGACAAAGGAAAAAGAGGCGAATCGGGAGCTGACGGATCTTGAGAAGGCTGATTGTCTGACGGGGACGATGAGGGGTGGGATTGCTCTGAAATCGCCGCATTTCGGGCAAGGGAAGCGGCGGCGGTTGATCTTCGAGGACCGGGATTGTCACTATCATACGATTTCGAGGATTTCCGGGGGCGAATTACTCTTTGGCGATGTCGAGAAGGAGGCATTTCGGAAGTTGATGAGGCGGATGGAGCGGTTTTGCGGGGTTGAGGTGCAAAATTACGTGGTGATGGGGAACCATTTCCACCTTTTGTTGCGAGTGCCAGCGCGCGAGACGTTCATTACGAAATTTGAGGAAGGGACCCTAGCGGAGCGGGAGGCTCGGCTCTTGGCGCATTTGAAGCTGCTCTATTCGCGTGCGTATTTGAAGCAGTTGGCGGCGGAGCTGGAGGTGATGAAGGAGAAGAATTTGGACGAGCTCTATAAGAAGACGATCAAGGGCTACCTCGATCGGTTTTGTAGTTTGAAGCGTTTTATGAAGGAGCTGAAGGAGCGCTTCAGTCGTTGGTTCAATAAGCGGCATGGGCGTCGGGGGACGCTTTGGCAGGAGCGCTATCGCAGTATTTTGGTGGAGGATGGCGAGGCCCTGCGGACGATCTCGGCATACATCGATCTGAACCCTGTGCGGGCGGGCTTGGTCGATGATCCAAAGGATTACCGTTGGTGTGGTTA
>JALZWJ010000065.1 GCA_023300065.1 Akkermansiaceae bacterium | reverse complement strand
ATTCTGAAGAGCGCGGAGAGGTGAGCAAGCCGAAGGCTGAGATGAGCTACCTAGGAGGGTAGAGACTGCTAGGTCTAAGCATAAGTTTAGGGCTGGACCCAAAAAGAGCCCCTTTATAAAAGGGGCTCTTTTATCGAAAATAGGGAGTGGGGAGTGGGGCCTTTAGAGTTTTGCTTTTACTTTCATGTAGGTTTTGCGGAGCTTGTCGAGATTCGCTTCAGCGACGCTGATTTCCTTCAAGAGGGCCCCGAGTTCTTCGATGGCGCGAAGTTCCTTAGAGCCAGTGGCTCCACCTGAGGTAAGGGAGATGCCGCCTTCTTTACGTCTCCATGAAGCGATGGTGGCAGCGGTGACTCCGAATTTTTTCACTGCTTTTGTTTGTCCGCCTCGTCCTTCATTAATGATGAAATCAAGAATCTCTTTTTTTTGTTCAGCGGTGTAGCGTTTCGCTTTCTTTTTTGTTTTAGCCATGCGGGACGCTGTGAGCGATTCCACTTAAGGTCAATCTTTAATTGGTTTTTTTAGGGGTAGATATGATAGTATGACGGGTGCTTCGAAGGGCTGTTTTTTTGACGAGTTTAATAATTTGTTCTTTTCGCTCTCTCTTATGTCATACAGATCTGGTTATCACAAATTCACAGTGGCCAGATTCCCCTAAGAATCAAAGGGTTACACTCTCTTTAATTTCATGCAATTAGCTCTTTCGTAAAGAGTTACGAGAAGCAATATTTTTTTGGGAGAGAGAAGGTGGGCGAGAGGGAAAGCTTTCGGGGATGTTCTAGCCCGAAAGAATGAAACGAAGCTATGATCGAAAGGGTTGGTGTCACATTGATGGATGATACTCAGTGAGTATTTGCTTCTGTGTTCAAGGGGCTCCCTTTTTTGGTTTGTGGGGTTATGAGATCCACTTACTTATGTATTTATCTACTTCTTTGGTGTTCTTTTTGATGGTTTTTTGCGTGCAAATGACTGGTTTAGGATGGGAGCTTACCTTTTCCAGCAGGTGAACACGGACGATGGACGCGTCATGACGCTTTTTACATTCGTTCTTTCCACCTGCGCGATTCCCCTTTTTAAGTTCCTGCGATGAAGATGTTCCCAAGACTCGCCTTTCTCAGTGACTGGCAGCAAGAGGCGGCGCAGCGGGGTTTTCACAATGAATCGTTCGCTGAGGTTTCCGGTTTACCCATTCTGTCTTCATCAAAGGGTGATCCGGCGAAGCCCACCGTCTATCTCTCGGCGGGGATCCATGGCGATGAGCCGGCGGGGCCGCTTGCTTTATTGGCTTTATTAAAGGAGGGCTTTTTTGATGACCGATTTCATTGGCTCATCTGCCCGCTCCTCAACCCCACCGGGATGATCGCCGGGACCCGTGAGAATGAGCAGGGGATCGATCTGAATCGCGACTACTGTCTCCGCCAAACTGCGGAGATTTGTGCGCATATCCAGTGGCTGGGCCGGCAGGAAATCCCACAGTTTTTTCTCTCACTACATGAAGATTGGGAAAGCACTGGATTTTATTTCTATGAAATCAATCTAGGTTCAGAAGCTGCCGATGCGGCTTCTCCTCATCACATTTTAGAGGCTGTAGCCCCATTCTTTGATCCAGAACCTGAGGGGGTGATTGATGGCCACGAGGTGACGACTCCGGGGTGGATCTACCACTCGGAGAATCCCGATTTTCCAGAGGCGTGGCCAGAGGCCATCTTCCTTGCGAAGCTGGGTTGCCCACTCTCGCACACCTTTGAGACGCCCAGTAGCGCGACTCTCGCCATGCGAGTTTCCTGTCATCAAGCAGCCGTGAAAGAAGCGGTAAAAAGTCGACTGTTATAATTTAGGCTCAGTTCTGCACTTGTCGGAAGTTCCCCTACACGGCATTTTCGGAATATGTCCACTGATGAAGAAAATGTCGTCTGGAAAGGCCGTTCCAGCCAGATCGTTAATTTTTGGCCTTTGGTTACGGCTCTTCTCATTACGGTTTTGATTATTGCCATCTCGTTCTGGATGGATTTACCAATTTGGTTCTGTGTTTTGGCTCTGGTTCCTCTCGCTTATGGAGGCTGGCTTTACCTTGGAACTAAGTTGATGGTCTTTGAGTTCACGAGTGAGCGTATGCGGATTTATGAGGGGATCTTGAATCAGAAGATTAACGAGGTGGAGCTCTACCGGGTGAAGGATACGAGCTTGGAAAAGCCCTTCTGGCTGCGGGTCTTCGGGCTCTCAAACATCGTCCTCACCACCTCTGACCGCTCACTCCCTGCGATCGAGATTCGTGCGGTGCGTAATGGCATCGTGATCCGTGAGAAACTTCGCAAGCAAGTGGAACTTCTCCGCGATAAGAAGCGAGTCCGTGAAGTCGACTTTGAGAGTGGGGGCGACTCGGATGATATGGAATTTGAGGGAGAGATGATGTAGGCTCTCTCATGATGTTTATGAAACGATTCCTCACCCAAGGTGCGCTTGCGTTAGTGGGCGCCCTTATTTTTAGCTCCTGCGGTAATTCTTCGAATCGTGATACTGAGAATGCCACGAGCGTGCGCGTCCTGCAGGCCGTGAACCAAGAGCGGGCGGAGCGCGGCTTAGGCCGTGTGGTGGCTGATACTGGGCTCCAAAAAATCGCGGTAGGGCATGGTGGGTATTTGGCGCGCAATGTCTACCCATCCAAGCGGAAGCCGACGGGTGCGGTGGCTCATGCTAATTTTCAAGGGCGTGCCCGGCGTGCCCGGAAAGAGAAATACCAAGTGCTCTCGGAGGTCGTGATGATCGGCTATGCCGGAGATTTGTCAGCAGTTCCCCAGCGCACAATCAAGGGATGGTTGAACAGCCCAGACCATCGGGAAGCGATTCTGAATAAGGATCGCAAGGTCATGGGCATCGAAACCCGCCTCCCGGAAGATGGTCGGTATTTTGTAGTGGGCCTACTCTCGAATGGGCAGCGGAAGTGAGCGCTTAATATCCGTTTTTTCTTTTTCGATTGTTCGCTGGCCTTTATTGAAAAACACACCATCCTTTCCACGTAATCTATTCACTGTTTATGAAATTTCTTATTCCACTACTCGTCCTAACCTCAGCTGTTTCCAGCTTTGGGGATACTCACACAATAGCCCTAGGGAATGCCGGAGTGCAGGAGGCCACCAAGAACCAACAGGCCGAGAAAAAAAAGGTGGATAAGGCCAAGGCAGCCAAGGTCGCGACGGTCAAGAAGGCCGTCAAGCTTACCAAGGTCCCTGATGACTACCGTGACCCAGCTCCTTTTAAATTTCAGAAGGAAGACATCATCGCCATCGTGGGTAACGGTCTAGCGGACCGAATGCAGCACGATGGCTGGACCGAAACCCTCCTGCAGGCCGGCGCTCCCGAGCTAGAGCTTCGCTTCCGTAACATGAGCCTCACAGGTGATCGCGCTAATGATTATCCTCGTTCAAATGGCTTCACCCCCATGCAAGCCTATCTCAAGCATGTTGGCGCGGATGTCATCGTGGCGATGTTTGGTTACAATGAATCCTTCGATCGTAAGCCCGCAGACCACCAGAAAGACCTCGTGAAAATGGTCCGATCCTAC
>JALZWJ010000064.1 GCA_023300065.1 Akkermansiaceae bacterium | reverse complement strand
AGGCCAAACATGTTTTGGAAAAAGTCCTCGGTCACTGAGCCCAGGAAGGGAGCGAGGGCGGCATCTGGCAGGCTGCTTTGATCAGCGTCAAGGAGGGTGTTTTTAGCTCCTTTCTTTCGGAAGAAACTGAGCGTCTCTGAGCCCTCTGAAATGGTGGCCCCGACGAGGAGCTTGGCATTGGGATGGAGAAAGTTGTCTGAGGTGCTACGAGGGATGCCGTAGAAGAGGCTATTGACTGCACGGAGGAGGGAGCTTTTGCCAGCTTCATTGGCACCGTAAATTAAGTGAACGTCGTACTTCGACCTCGGAAACTGAAGCGAGAAATCACTGAAGTGGCCAAAGGCGGGGATGGAGAGAGAATCGAAACGCATTGTTATTCGGAGGTGGCGATGCTGTGAAGGACGATGGCGGCTACCTCTTCTTTGAGATGAGTCGACTCGGCGAGCCCGGCTAAGGCAGCGGGCGGGAGCTTATCTTCGAGCGCGGTGAGGGCGGAGGGTTTTTGTTCCGGCGTGAAGTCCTGAAGCGCGGTGAGGACTAAGGCGGTGAGGTCATCGCGTTGCGCGAGTTCTTGGGGATCATAGGCGGGAGAGGTGTGGAGCTTGAGTCGCTCGAACCAGACTTGCTCGTGATCGATCTCCACCGCGATGCTGGTGCACTCGGCCTGCCAGCGGGAGAGGTCGGCATGGAGAGCTCCGTGAAGGGCGGTGGTGCCGGTGAGGGTGAGGCGGACGGCGAGGAGGCGGTCGCCAGCGTCTTGGAGGGCCTCGCGGAAGGCGGTGCCGATGAGTGAGGCGAGCGTGTCCTCATCGGCGACGTTGGAAAGGTCGAGTTCGAGATGAGCCCAGCGGACGACATCGAGCGGGATGAGGGTGTGGGAGGTGACTTCGAGCGAGTCATTGACCTCCACGAGGGAGCAGCCACGGACGCCGGTTTCATTGACCTTCCGGCCCTGAATGTTCCCAGGATAGACGATCCAAGGGTCCTGGCGAATGACCTCGGGCTGATGAATGTGGCCGAGAGCCCAGTAGTGGTAGCCCTTTTTTTCAAGGTCCGCGAGCGAGCAAGGCGCGTAGGTGTCATGCACCGCACTACCGGCGAGGCTGGTATGGAGAAGGCCGATATTGAAGTTACCGGGGACGGCTTCCGGGTATTTTAGAGCGAGGTTTTCTTGGACGCTGGCATTGGCAAATCCTTGGCCATGGATAGTGACGGGAAGCGTGGGGAAGGTGAAGGAAGCGGGTTTTTTGACGGGGAAGAATTGGACATTTTGGGGAGGGGCGAGGGCCTTTGTGATGACTGATTCGGCATCGTGGTTTCCGCTGATCGCAAAGACGGGGATTTTTTTCTCTCGGAGCCGGAGCATTTGGCGGTTGAAGAAAAGGGCGGTGGCGTAGTCCTTTTGGTCGCCATCGTAGAGGTCACCGGCGATGAGGACAAAATTGACCTGCTTCTGGAGCGCGAGGGTGACGAGGTTCTCGAGCGCGCGGCGAGTGGCGCCACGGATTTCCCCGACAGGGGCGTCTTCGTGGCGGGAGAGGCCACGCAAGGGGCTATCGAGATGGAGATCGGCAGCGTGAATGAAGGTAAACATGGCGCGAGCGGAAGGTAGGAGGATCCGCGCGAACAACCAAGTGCTGAACTGAAAGAAGGTGGGATTTTTTTAAAGTCTCTCAGGCGATTGCAGAAGCTCGCTTACTTTTTGGAGGACCTCCGCCTCCTTCATGATGAAGGTGTGATCAGCATCGACCACATCGAATCGGGTGAGCCCTGAGACACGCCCGCCCTCGACCGTGACGACGCCATCGTGCGGCCCTTCGAGAAAGGAATCAAAGAATGGGAGGCTTTGCCTTTCCCCCATAATCGCCGTGACCTCCTGCCCCCCGGAAAAACCGGGGACGTGGTTTTTGACATGTTCGGTGGAGAGCCCCATCCCGCCTGGGCCGAGGGACCAACGGCCGAGTGCTGAATCTTCCAGCCAATCGATGACCTCACTTCCCTGGTTCGGAGGGGCTAGCATCACGATTTTTTCGGTGACGAGATGAGGGTAGCGATCAGCAAGACACCGAAGGACGATCCCGCCCATCGAATGGGTGACAAAGTGGGTGATTTTTTCGGTGGTGGCGGAAGCGGTGATTGCGGCGGCAACTTCCTCGACGATTTCATCGAGAGACTTTCGGAATGATGAATAAGGGACATTGAGCACCTCAAACCCCTGCTGGTGGAGGTGGGATGCCACCCCTTCCATGGCCCAGAAACTCCGCCAAAGCCCATGGAGAAGGACGACCCGCTCACCAGCGGCCTGGTGGTGCCGGGGTTTGTGCCACGGGAGCGGGGGGATCATGAGTTTGAGGCGATTCATGGCGGGATGAGACCACGATTTTTTGAACTCGTCGAATCGATAGCGAGAATGGCGACATCGTTCTCATCGATGGAATTAGCCAACACAACTTAAGCATCTTCTTTTTTCTCGCCGTCTAACGGATGACCTGATTGGATAAAACTTCAAAGGGATGAGAGTCTCTTTGTCCATACACAAACACAAACCATAAATAAAGGACCCGCTTCAGTAATGAGGCGGGTCTTTTCTTTCCCCTTCAAAGAACGTTTCCTTAATCCCCCTGCACCATCAGGACAATTTGGCGGGTGTGAGACTGATCACGATGCTCAAAGAGAAAGAGCCCCTGCCACGTGCCGAGAGTCATCCGGCCATCGATGACGGGAATGACCTCGCTCGTGCGGGTGAGGACCATGCGGATATGGGAGGGCATGTCATCTGGCCCCTCATAGGTGTGAATGAAGTAGGGAGTATCCTCTGGCACTAAATGGTCAAAAAATGCGTGGAGATCGGTGCGCGCGCTGGGATCGGCATTCTCCATGATCACTAGGCTAGCACTGGTGTGCTGAACAAAGAGGGTCGCGGTGCCGGTGGTGATTCCGGATTGCGCGACAATTTGCTCAACCTGCGGGGTGATGTCGTAGGTCCCTTTTCCTGAAGAACGGACGGAGAAGCTGGCAGCGTGGCTAGGCATGGGCAGAGTCTGGCAGAGAGCCAAAAAAACGCGCGACGAAAAAAATCGAAGCGCGTTTTTATGAAAGTAAAATACGGATGAGTTCTAGAACTTAGAAGTCGGCTCGTCCTTTTGCTCTTCGAGGGGAGTCACGGGGACGGCGGGAGCTTGAGTAGGCTCAAAAGAAGCGGGAGTCAGGCTAGAATCTGGACGTGTGCCAGAACCAGCAGGCCAAAGAAGGATAGCAGCCATAAGAGCAGCATAACCGACCCCTGCACCGGCAACCCACTTGACGGATCCCATCTCGCGGAACCAAGTCACGGCGCGCTGAAAGAAAAGAGACGCAGATGAGCTTTGGTTAAGTTCGCTCCGCTGGCGTTGCTGAAATTCTAAGAGGAAGTCCTCAAAGTAGCCTTCGCGCGGGGATTCGTAGCGTTTTAGGCTGACGATTTTTTGAACTTGTTCTTCGTAGTTACTCATTGTGGGGGGATTTTTTTG
>JALZWJ010000063.1 GCA_023300065.1 Akkermansiaceae bacterium | reverse complement strand
AAGATGAACATCGGCGACTACACCGGCATGAAGAACACGGGCGGCCAATTCCCGATCGGCGAGGTCTTCACCGAATCGAAGGACTTGGAGGCCGTTCACGGCTCCCTCACGATCTCCTTCTTCGGAGACACATCCTTCAACCTCAACCGCCCCCCCCATCCGATCACGCTCATCATCGAGAAGGGACAGGTCACGGGCACCCGCAACTCGACGGTGGCGACCCCCGAGGCATCGGTCTCGACCAGCGGCTGCCACACGAAGGCTTCGGGGAACCACTGGCGGAGGCGGGCGAGGCAGAGCTCCGTCTGGACACCGCGTTTTGTGCCGATGAGCTCGTGCCATTCATCGATGATGATGGTGGTGAGGCCGGTGAGGTTGGTGCGGAAGTTATGGTGCGTGAGAAAGAGGGAGAGGCTTTCGGGCGTGGTGATGAGGCAGAAAGGGAGCTTTTTTTTGAGCTTCGCTTTCTGGTAGGCGGTGGTGTCTCCGGTGCGGATCCCGACTTCGATTTTTAGGTCGAGGTCCTTGAGCGGTTCTTGGAGTGATTTGGAGGTGTCGAGCGCGAGGGCGCGGAGGGGCGTGATCCAGAGGACGCGGCAGCCTGCGGTGTCTTTGGTTTTGAGGGCTTCTTCGACCGGGCCGAGCCAGACTGCGAGGGTTTTGCCAAGGCCGGTGGGGGCGTGGAGGAGGCCGGATTTGCCATCGCGGTAGGCTTGCCAGGTTTCCTTTTGAAAAGGGAAAGGCCGCCACCCGCGGTTCTTGAAAAATGGGCTGAGGGGAGAGGCGGGAGGCACAGGGACTATTTACCTCATGTTGCGGATTTGAAAACTAGAGAATCGATGCTTAGTTCCGGCTCTTGATTGAGGTTGTTTACAGAGGTGGAGTTTATCTCCCTGAGTTGGATCTGTGGTTGGATCCTCATGGGGCACGGGCGCGGGCCTTTGTCTCGCACGCGCACTTTGATCACTTTGCGAAGCATGAGAAGATGCTGTGTAGCGGCGAGACGGCGGTGATTGCGGAGAAGAGGTTCCGTTTTGCGAAGAGTAAGATCGAGGCGCGGGAGTTACGGGTGGCTTGGGAGGAGCGGGGATTCCGGATCGAGTTGCTGCCTGCGGGACACATTACGGGCTCTGCCATGATCCATGTGACGAGGTTGGCTGATGGGGCGACGCTGCTCTATACGGGGGATTTTAAAACGCGGACTGGGCTGACGGCGGAGGCGGCGGAATTCAAGGAGGCGGACATTTTTATCACCGAAACGACCTTTGGATTACCGAAGTATGTTTTTCCGCCGGAAGATGAGATTCAGAAGCAGATTGTGCATTTTGTGAAGTCGGCTTTGGAGGATGGTGAGGTGCCGATTTTGTTGGGATATTCGCTGGGGAAGGCGCAGGAGGCGGTCGCGATTTTAGAGAAGTATGATCTGCCGTGTCTCCAGCATAAGACGGTGGCGGTGATGACGGAGGCATGCCGGGAGGCGGGGCTGGATCTGAAGGCCCCGGAGTTTTTTGAGAAAGAGGTTCCGGCAGGATATACGTTGGTTTGTCCACCGAATACGGTGCGGTCTAAGGCGCTGCGGGGGATGAAAAATCGGAGTACGGCGATGCTGACGGGATGGGCACTGAATGCGGGGGCTCATTATCGTTACCAGACGGATGCGGCGATTCCGCTTTCGGATCATGCTGATCACCCAGGGTTGATGGAGGCGGTTCGGCAGGTGAAGCCGAAGCTGGTGTTGACCTTACACGGTTCGGCGCGCCAGTTCGCGACCGAGTTGCGGGGGCTGGGAATCGAGGCTTGGTCGGTCTTTGGGAATGACCAGATGGAAATGGATGTGAGTTCGGTGGAGGAGGAGCTGGAAGTGGCGGATCATGAACGGCCGGACTGTGAACTCCGGGATTTTTCCGAGATCTGCGCGGTTGTGGAAGCGGCGTCTGGGCGGCTCGAGAAGATCCGCTTTATTTCGGGGTATCTTCAGAAATTAAGTCCGCCGGAATTGATCCTGGTGGCGACTTGGTTGACGGGGCGGCCGTTTGGGCGGGGGCATGAGCATCGGAATTTGAAAGTGGGGCCCGCTCTGATTCGGCAAGCTCTTTTGAAATCTACGGGTCTTCCCCTGGCTCGTTATCGGGCTATTTCTGCGACGCAGAATGAGACGGCGCGGACTGCGCGGTTGATGTTAGAGGAGGGGCCGGTGAGGCCGGAAGGGCGCTCGCTGAGGGAGGTGGGTGATCTTTTGTCACAGCTCGCGTTGGCTTCGGGATCACTGGAGCGTTCTGATCTTTTGGCGGAGTGTTTCTCGTCTCTCCATCCACAGGAGGGGGCATCGATTGTGAGGATCTTGACGGGGAGTCTGCGGATAGGATCGAAGGAAGGGCTGCTGGAGGAGGCGGTGGCAGCGGCATTTGCGCAAGAGGGGCAGGCGGTGAGAGAGGCTCATATGCTTCTGGGGGATCTGGGGGAGGTGGCGGCGCTGGCGCGTGCGGGTGAGCTGGGGAAAGCGAAGCTCACGCCCTTTGTTCCGGTGAAGGTGATGTTAGCCTCGCCGGAGGAAACGGCGGAAGATTTGGTGGCTCGGTTAGGCACGGCTCCGATGTGGCTGGAGCATAAGTATGATGGGATCCGCGCGCAGCTGCACAAGCAGGGGGATGAGGTCTCGCTCTTTTCCCGTGATCTGCGGAACCTTGACGAGGAGTTCCCAGAGCTGCTCGAAGACGTTCGTGCCCTGCCTCATGATTTCATTTTGGACGGCGAGCTGATGGCGTATGCTGCGGGGAAAAAGCTGACGTTTTTTGATTTGCAGAAGCGGCTGGGTCGGACGAAGGGGCAGGGTGACCTTTTTCTGGGGGCGTCGATTCCAATTCGTTTTGTGGTTTTTGATCTGCTCTATTTTGAGGGCGTGGATCTTTTAAAGAAGCCGCTTGAGGAGAGGCGTGGGGTGCTGGAGCAGCTAGAGCGTTCGGCGATGCTGAATTTGATCGAGGTTGAGCGGGGGGAGTCGGCTGAGGAGATCAATGCGGCGTTTAAGCGGGCGAAGATGGCGGGGAATGAGGGGCTGATCGCGAAGGATCCTGCGAGTCTCTATTCGCCCGGGCGCCGAGGGAAGAGCTGGCTGAAGCTGAAGAAAGCGATGCCGACTCTAGACTGTGTGGTGGTCAAAGCGCAGCAAGGGCATGGACGCCGGGCTGAGGTTCTGAGTGACTACACCTTTGCGGTTCGTGATAAGGTGAGTGGGGAATTGCGGACGATCGGGAAGGCTTACTCTGGGCTCACCGACCTTGAGATCGAGGAACTGACGGAGCATTTTAAGGAGCATACGCTTGAGAAGGTGCGGCGTGTCCACGAGGTCGAGCCGAATGTGGTGTTAGAGATCGCCTTTGATTCGATCAACAAAAGTAAGCGGCATGACTCGGGGCTGGCCTTGCGTTTCCCTAGGATCAAGGCGATCCGAAGGGACAAGGAACTCGGCGATATTGATACCTTACAGTATGCGATGAGCCTTCACGATCAGCCGAAGGGCTAGGGTGTGTGGGCTAGGTTTTTTCGATTTTGAAGATGAGGCGGGCTTCGTTTTTGGGGTCTTTGCTTTGATCGCGAACACGGACCCGTTGAGCGGAGTTGCTGCTGAAATTTCGATAGACAACATTCCGATTGTGGTGTGGCAGGTTAAGTTGGGCCTCGTCGCGCTATTGCTCACAAATGGTTTTTTGAAATTTGTCTGGGCGAACCGGGTTTTCGGATATTGTTCGGTTATGATGGCCTCTGTGCCCAATGACCCAGAGGATGAAGAAGCCATGCCGCGCGCGATGAAAGCGGCAGAGCTGAACATCCGCGCAGCAATCAACTTCAACAGAGGCTTGCGATCCATGTACTTTGCACTCGGTGGTTTGGCATGGCTAGTTGGCTCAACGGCTTTCCTCATTGCGACCGTCGCGGTGATATGGCTCGTCTGGTCACGAGAATTTGCATCACTCCCCCGAGATATCCTGCTAGGTAAGTATCCATGAAAAACCTATTTATCCTTCCCGCTATGATGATGTCCTTTGCAGGAGCTGCATTTGCTGATGCGCCTCAGGTCGTTGATGTGAAAGCAACCAAGAGCGGGGGGACATGGCGGTTCGACGTCTCGATCCTGCATCCTGATTCCGGGTGGGATCATTACGCGGACGGTTGGGAAGTTATCGACGCAGACGGTAACCGACTTGGCGAGCGGCCGCTTGCCCATCCGCATGAAAATGAACAGCCGTTTACTCGTTCCCAAAGCGGCATCGTTATCCCTGAGGGGACAACAGAGGTGTATATCCGAACACGGGACAATGTAGATGGCTGGTTCGAGGAACGCACGCCTGTGACTTTACCCTGATCAGATAGATTTGGGCGCCAGCTCCCAATCCCCCAATACATTTTAGACTAAAAGATAGCTGGGCGCCGGGTTACTGGCGACCTTCGCGCACCCATGCCCCAATGATCAGAAGTGATGCGAGCAGCAAAAACGCCCAGGCTGGCAGCAGCGGTGTGATTGTGATGTCTGCTGTTTGGTAGGCCTCACGCGGTGTAATGCCAAACCAACCGCGACCGGCTGCTGGCCTGCCGGCACGCACTTCGCGTAGGTTAATATCACCAGACGAGATCGGGATGATCCCACCGCGCGTTCCATTGACGATAGGGGCGACGAGGTCACCTGTTGCGATTGTCTGCTCAAATTCTCTTGGTGCAGCGGGCCCAAGTGCAATGACGCTTTCGATAGTGCCATCAGACAGGCGATAAAGCCCAATTTCTGGTGCTTCCCATAACGTCTCAAAACGACCCGGTGAAACTTCTTCGAGCGTTAGTACTGTTGTCGTACCATCAGGGTGCGTGACCGTGATCTCGCCTGTTTCCGTTTCAAGCGTGCGGCGAATGACCCGCATGGTCTGGCCGGTTGGTTCTGCCCAAAGGGCCTCCTCCTC
>JALZWJ010000062.1 GCA_023300065.1 Akkermansiaceae bacterium | reverse complement strand
CGCTGCTTCGTGCTGAATGGGCGCTTGGTATCTGCCTCCAACATTTGCCATTCGTAGTTCGCCTCTAACACGAGGCCCTCGACCCCGCGCAAGGCATCCGTCACCTTAGCATCCGCATGCCCTAAATCCGTCACGACCCCCATGCTCCGCTCACCCCTCGCAATCACATAACCCACCGGCTCCACCGCATCGTGCGGGATCGAAAAAGTCGTAAAATCAAACCCCTCCCATGAGAATTTTTGACCACTCTCAAAGGCGATCCACTTCGCCGGATCGCGCAGCCCCTCTTGCACCACACGTCCCGTCATCACCGAGGCCAAGACCGGAACCGGGCACTTACGAAGAAAAACATCCAGCCCCCGCACGTGGTCCCCGTGCTCGTGTGTCAGCAAGATCCCAATGATCTTTTGCGGATCCACCCCCAGCACCTCAAGCCTAAGATTGAGCTGCTTCGCACTCAGCCCCGCATCAACCATCAGGTAACGTCCATCACACTCCACGATGGTGGAATTCCCACCACTCCCACTCCCAAGAACCGCAAAACGCATCAGCTCGATTGATGCCCAACTCCCCCGCCTCTGGCAATCCCGGATTACCGGATCAAAGAATTACCAATACCGCTTCGCTTTCGCATCCCCTTCATAGTGACGCTTAAATGCCGTATCAGGCTCCCCCTTCATCTTAGCCCGCGCCAAGAGACCGAAGACAATTCCCGCCACGAATCCACCAATGTGCGCCGCATAAGCGACCCCGCCAGACTCCCCCACATTTTGGAGCGAGCCATACCCCTGAAAGAGCTGCATCGCAATCCACATCCCCAGAACCACGATCGCAGGGACCGACATCATCCGGAAAAAGAAAATAGCATTCACCTTATTACGAGGGAAGAGCACCAGGTATGCTCCAAGGATTCCCGAAATCGCGCCAGAGGCACCGAGGTTCGGGATCAGACTCTCCGGCCCCAAGAAAATCTGAGCCGCCGATGCCAGCAACCCGCTCACGAGGTAGAAAAGCAGAAAGAGCCTCCAGCCAAAACGATGCTCCACATTATCCCCAAAGATCCAGAGATAGAGCATATTCCCGCCTAGGTGCATCCACCCACCATGCATAAACATTGAGCTCAGCAACGTCAGATAGATCGGAGTCGGCCCCGCCACATGATCGATCTGATGCTGTGGGAAAGTGCTCCCAATATAATGCGGCCCGATCAAATCCGTCCCCGTCGTAATCTCCATCGGCACCACACTCCACCCCATCGTGAAGGCTGGATTAACCAACTGGTAAAGAAACAAGGCCACATTCAGAACCAGCAATGTGATGGAGACATACGCCGGCTTCAGCAAGTGCCGGTCATCATCACTAATAGGAAAAAACATGCTCAGTCCTTACCAGTGCATGATTTAGAAAGCCAGCCCGCAAGTCTTCTGCAAT
The DNA here is from genome assembly GCA_023300065.1 of Akkermansiaceae bacterium. Lineage (GTDB taxonomy): Bacteria > Verrucomicrobiota > Verrucomicrobiia > Verrucomicrobiales > Akkermansiaceae > SW10. Next base: position 2,821 of record JALZWJ010000062.1, on the reverse strand, counting down.
GTCCTCTTGCATCTTCCGCCAATCTCCCTAGAGTATCACCATTGCCGGGATGGTGGAATTGGTAGACACGCGTGATTTAGGATCACGTGCCCTTGGGCGTGCAGGTTCGACCCCTGTTCCCGGTACTTAATTAACAACTCAGACTATGGACGAATTAAAAGAGAAACTCGCCGCACTCGGCATTGAATCTGACCAGATCGACGGAGTCATCGAAACCGTTATGGGTTTCGTAAAAGACAAAATGCCTGACGGCATGGAAAGCATGGTTGACTCTGTCATGAACGGCGAAATGCCTGACATCGGCGGTGACCTCCTCGATAAGGCCAAAGGCCTCTTCGGTGGCTAAGCTCTCCCCTAGAATTACATTCTACTTTCCAAAGCTCGCCTTGAAAGAGGCGGGCTTTTTTTTGCTCTGCGAGAAGCCTCCCAGCGCCTTCATTCCGCATAAAAAAAAGGGTGGCCGCTCCCCTGTAAGCCGGATTCTGTTCCACGTGGCCTATCCACGCTTTGGCAGTCATTTATCTTTGCGACTATTACCCGGGGATCAAACGGGCGAGCAGCCCTTCCCCTGTTCTGTCTTGCACTGTGAGAGGTTTACCTAGCCACCTTGGTCACCCTTGGCGCGGTGGGCTCTTACCCCACCTTTTCACCCTTACCTCCCGAAGAAGGCGGTTTAATTTCTGCGGCACTAATCTGTCCAGCGATCCTCTCGAATCACCGTCCCTCTTTTTCAAAAGGCACACTGCTCTGTAGTGTCCGGACTTTCCTCCAGCTTCCTTACGAAAACCAGCGACTGCCCGGGGAGCGGACCGCGACGCTACTTCCCAACCTCTCTATAAGCCACTCTTTAAAACAACTTTCGCCTCACTTATGGAAAGCTCGTTGACCTCTCGCCCTATTACCCCTTTCCTCTACTTCACATGAAGTTCGTCGCCCTCCTCCCGCTCCTGCTCGCCAGCCTCCACGGGCAGGAAGCTCTCCAGCTCCTGCCCCATGCCGCGGCTGACTGGAAACAATCCGGCCCCGGCTCATTCACCGTAGCCGATTCCATCTCCACCCCAAAAGGCGGAATGGGCCTCTGGTGGTATGGCAAAAAGCCCTTCACAAACGCCTGCTTCGAAGTCGAGTTCCTGGCACCCGAAGAAGAAAACAACTCCGGCATCTTCATCCGCTTCCCAGACCCAGGCCAAGACCCATGGATCGCCGTAAAACAGGGATACGAGATTCAGATCTGCGGCAACGAGGCTCATAAAAATAAAACCGGAGCGATTTACGACATCCAGCCCGCCATCCACCCCGGCATGAAAGTCGGCGAATGGAACACCTACAAAATCATCACCGCCGGTGACCAAATTGCCATCATTCTCAATGACCGCCTCATCAACGTCTTCGCATGCCAAGAGGGGCGCGGCGATGTCAGCGGCTACTTTGGCCTGCAAAACCATGACGATTCCTCACCCGTCCAATTTCGCAACATCAAGGTGCAGGAATTAACCTCCCCCTCCCTCCTCACCGCCATGGCAGAGCTCAACATCCCACGCTCCACCCTCACCGAGTATCACTCACAAGCTAAACCCACAGCCTCGTCCAAAGAAAAGAAATGGTTTGAAGTCGCAGACCATGGCCCCGCTTTTTTCCAAACCTTTGGTGACTTCTACCAAGGCAAAGAACGCCGTGAATCCGCCATCAAAGGCATCGCCCTTTCATACTCCGCTCTTCCCGGACACATCGCGCTCTTTAATACCGAGACCCTCTCCCTCGTCTCCGCCACCGATCAAGGAATCAACCTCCTCAACACCCCTTGGGCCGGGGCACACGGAAAAGTAAACCAGCTCAACAACAAAGACTCCTACCTCTTCACCGCAGCCTCTGGTCCCGTCTGGGAAGACCCAGCCGGATCAACCGATGACAAGCGCCCCCTCAAGGGCTACGGGAACTTCTCCCACCTCACCTTCAACGGCTACTTCCGCCATGCCAACCAAGTCATCCTCGACTACTCCGTCAACGCAACCCGCATCCTAGAAACCCTCAGCGACCACCCCCATGGACTCGCCCGCCACTTCGAAGTCGCCCCCCATTCAGCTCCCCTTAACCTCCGCCTCCTCGACTCATCCAGCCACCCCGCCCTTGCCCTAAGACTGGCCGGACCAGGAGCCGAACTTAGCCAAAAAGAAGACACCCACTTCCTCAGCTTTGCCCCCACCGACCAAACCACCACCTTCACCCTCTTCTACTCATCCCGTGGGAAAGGAGAAGCCCCCGCGCCCGTCGACCTCACCCCACTCACCAAAGGAGGCCCCGGAATCTCGCCCCAGACTTTCGAGGTCGAAGCGCAAATCGACACCTCAGACTCCCCCTGGCTCGTCGATCAAATCCCCCTCCCTCCCGCCCTCGCAGACTCCCCTTATCAAAGCAAAGTCCGCATGAGCGACCTCGACTTCTTCTCCGATGGCAACCGCGCCCTCCTCCCCACCTGGGACGGCGACATCTGGCTCCTCTCCGGACTCAACGAGATGACAAACCTCACCTGGAAACGCTACGCCACCGGCTTCTTCGAGCCCCTCGGCCTCAAGATCATTCAGGACATCCCGTACATCGCAGGCCGTGATGGCATCTATAAAACCTACGACCTCAACAACGACGGCGAAGCCGATCAATTCGAGGTCTTCAACAACGACGTCTACCTCTCCAATAACTTCCACGAATTCCAATTCGGCCTCGAAACCGATGCCGAAGGAAACTTCTACTTCGCCAAAGCCTCCCCCGTCCTCCCCGGCGGACGTGGCTTTGACAAGATCCTCCCGCACAACGGAGCCTTCGT
>JALZWJ010000061.1 GCA_023300065.1 Akkermansiaceae bacterium | reverse complement strand
CAGGAGTGGCTGCGAAGAAGGAGGTAGTTTCCTTGGCGGACTCCGGCCATGGCATACTTGTGAGAGGCGGCGAGGCCGCTGGGCCAGCGGGCGACGTGTTGGAAGAGGATGCGGTCCTCGTGCCAAAGTTTGGGAGTGGCGGATTCAAGCAAGGGTCGGAGACTAAAGCCTTCTAACTTTTGCTCAAGATCCGTGGGGAGTTTGACTCCGGCGTAGTCGCATAAGGTTGGTAGAACATCGAGGTGGGCGGTGAGATTGTCGACTTTGTGAGCGGGCCAATGCCCGGGTAATCTCCAGAAGGACATGGCGCGTGACCCGCCTTCCCAGATAGTGCATTTGCTGCCGCGCATTCCGGCGTTGTAGAGGTCGAGGCCTTCGGTGACGCCGTTGTCGTTCATGAAGACGATGATGGTGTTTTTCTCGAGGTCGCGCTCTTTGAGGAACTTGAGGATGCGGCCGACGTTGTCGTCGATGTTCTCGATCATACCGAGGTAAGCAGCGTGCTTTTCGCTGACCTTATCTTTGTAGTTAGCGAGAAACTTTTCAGGGGCGGATAAGGGAGTGTGGGGCGAGTAGGTCGCGAGATAGCAGAAGAAGGGTTGGCCTTTTTTTTCATCGATGAAGGCCATTGCTTCGTCGAAGAAGACGTCTTCGCGGTAGCCTTTGTGCTGCTTCCGTTTTCCATTCCGAGTCATGAGGGGATCGAAGTGGTTGCGAGGGCCTTTTTGGTTGGTGGAGGTCCAATCGAAGCCGCGGAATGCGGGGCTGTATCCCCTTCCGTTTCCAAGGTGCCACTTGCCGATGAAACCGCTTCGGTAGCCTGCGGTGCTGAGGAGTTGCGGGAGAATAGTGGCTGATTGTGAGAGGTGCTCACGAGGTTGCATCGTGTGGGTCACGCCGTTGCGGAACTCGTGCATGCCGGTCAGGAGTGCGGCGCGGGTTGGCGAACAGGATGGGCTGACGTAGAATTTTTCAAAGCGAACGCTTTCCGCCGCGAGCTTATCGAGGTTTGGCGTCTTGAGAAGCGGGTGTCCATGACTGGCCAGGTCTCCGTAGCCTTGGTCATCGGTGAGGATGACGATGATGTTGGGTTTCTTTTCTTCTGCAGCAAAAGACAAGCAGGTGAAGGCTGCGAGGATCGAGGTGATGAGATTTTTCATGCTGAAAAGAGGGAATTGCTATTTTTTGGGAGCGGCTTTTTTCTTCGGTTTTTTGGGGCCTGCCTGGAGAGTCCGTTTTTGAGGGTCGAAGTTACGGGCACCGGTGCCGACGACATTGAGATCGCCGAGCTCGGCGCGGCCTTCGGCGATTTTAGCCATGAGATTTTTGACGACTTCCGGGTGCTGCGCGGCAACGTTGGTTGTCTCGCCGGGATCGGTGTTGAGGTTGTAGAGTTCGGTTTCTTTAATCTTTTCAATTAAACGACCCCACCAGCCAGTTCCTTTCGGGTCGGCGTCACGAGGGAGGACGAGTTTCCACTCATCGAGGCGGACTCCGGTGAGCAGGCAGCCGGTGTAATAAAAGTAGTCGTTGCGAGGGCTGGTCTTCGTTTTTCCGAGAAGGAATTCGGTGGCGTCGTGACCATCGAGGGTGCGGTCGGCGGGGAGTTCGGCGTTGGCCAGTTTGGCGAATGTGGGGAAGAGGTCCATCGTGCTGAGGATTTCGGCACTTTCAGAGCCAGCAGGGATTTTCTTAGGCCAGCGGGCGACGAAGGGAACCTTGGAGCCGCCATCCCAGGCGGACATTTTCCAACCGCGAAGAGGAGCGGCGCTGCCGGAGTGATCTCGCGGGATGAAGGGCTTACCGTTGGGCTTCATCGAGTGAGTGGTTTCAACCCATGGTCCATTATCGGAGGTGAAGATGACGAGGGTGTTGTCATCGAGATTGAGTTCCTTGAGCTTATCGAGGATTTGGCCAGTGGACCAATCGATCTCCTCGATGGTGTCACCATAGGGACCGTATTCAGATTTTCCTTTGAAGTTCTCGGATGCTCCGACGGGGATGTGGGGCATGTTGTGGGCGAGGTAGAGGAAGAAGGGCCTGTCCTTGTTGGATTCGATATAGTTGAGCGCTTCCTTGGTGTAGTCTTGCGTGATGGGATCCCAAGTTTGGACTTTTTCGACGACGATTTCCTCGTTTCGGAAAAGCGGAACACGCATTGCGACGTCATCGACGTAGACGGTGTAGCCATTGAAGACTGGGGTGCCGTAGAAGTAGTCGAAGCCCTGAGCATTGGGCATGGTCGTGGGTTCGAATTTTCCGCCCTTGAGTTTATTGGTGAGGTGCCATTTACCGATGATGGCGGTGGAGTAACCAGCGGTCTTGAGGGTTTCTGCGATCGTGATTTCCTTGGGGTGTGGGACGGTGTGGAGCTGCTTCTTGTTGCCTGGCTCGGCGACGCGGATGGGGTAGGAGCCGGTCATGAGGGCGGCGCGAGAAACTCCGCAGACGGGCTGGGCGTAGAAATTGGTGAGTTTGAGACCCTCGGCGGCCATCTGGTCGATGCGCGGAGTCTTGATGGTTTTTGAGCCGAAGCAGCCGAGGTCTTCGTAGCCCTGATCATCGGTGAAGATGAGGATGATGTTGGGTTTGCTGGGCGCTTCCTGAGCCGCAGATAGAGCGCAAAAAGTTGTCGCTAGTAGAGAGGCAAGTAAGAGGCGGCGTTCCATGCCAAAACACTGAGGAAAAATGGACGACAACGCCATATTTGAAATCCACAAGGAGATGACTCTGAAAGGGGGCGAGTTGGGCTTACTTTTCGGAAGGGGGCTCGGCCCCTTTTAGGGTCGTAATGTAGGCGACGAGGTCGGCCATCGTTTCTTTGGGAAGTTCGCCGAACACGGCGGGCATGAAGGAACGTCCGCCGACGAAGCCCGATGATTTGATTTGGGTAAGCGGGACAAAGATTTCCGCTCCGCCCATGACGGCGATGGTTTTTCCGAGGGGTTCTTCTTTCTGCAAGAGACCTTCAATGGAGGAACCGTCGGTTTTGGTGATACGGTAGAGGCCATAACTACCTTCGACCGCGGCATCGGGGTCAATGATTGCGGTGAGGAGGTGCTCAACATCGCGGTGGCCGGAGCCATCGAGCGGCGGAGCGATGTCCTGTCCTTGGTCCCCGACTTTGTGGCAAGCGTAACAAGAGGTGAAGGTCGTTTTTCCTTTCACTGGGTCACCAGGATTTTTCGAAATGTAGGCGACCATGTTGTGTATTTTTGCTTGGGCCTGCTTGCGTTGTAGAGCGACGCGTTGGCGGACGCCGGAGATGACGGCTTTGGCTGCGGGGTCATTTGGAAATGCTTGGCTCAGGCGTTCGGCTGCAGAGAGGCTGAAGGTTTCGGCTCCTAGAGTTTTTCTTTTGAGGGAGGTTAGGAGGACTTGGCTGCCAGGCTTTGTCTGGGACAGGAGTGTGGCGAGCTGCGATTTTTGAGAAGGGTCAGCCTTGTCAATGAGAGCAGAGGTGAGGTCTTGCGCGGATTTGGGATCGGCGGGAGCGAGGGCACTGATTGCTTCGGTTCGGAGATCGAAGGGAAAGGAGTCATTTTTCGCGATCGTGATAAAATCTGAAGTGTTCTCTTTTGGATTGATCGCTTTCGCTCTGAGCATCTGTCGTAAAAGGGCCGTATCGACTTTTGGAAGGTGAAGATTTGCAGTGAGGGCATTAAGAGAGGTTAATTTGAATCGTTCGACAGCTTGCAGACCTGTGAAGAGTGTTTCTTCTTTTCCCAGTAGTTTAACGACCAGAGGTGTGATCATTTCGGTGAGTTTTCTGGACTGGACTCGTGATTGGTTTGCAAGGGCCTGGCTGACGAGGTTTTGGGCGTTGGCGGAATTTTGGAAGGTGGGCTGCACTGCGGTGAACACCTCGGGGCTACTCAGCATGCTGGCGATGGCGACGAAGGTTTCACCATCGAGAGCTTGGCTTGAAGCCTTCCCCCAGATGTTGAGGAAGGCGGCACGCTTATCGTTTTCATTGAGCGCTTGGATCGCCCAAAGAAGATTGCCGGCAGGGTATTCGGCGAATGATTGATCAAGGTGAGCTTTGAGTTCTGCTGGGAAGCTTTCGAGGGCCTTTCGGGCGAGGAAGCGTTCGAAATTTCGCTCGTAGGATCCGCCGAGGGAGTTAGCGCCGAGGGCTGGCTTGCAGGCGGCGATGAGACCTGCGAAAACCGCAGGGTCGGGCGAGCGAAGGTCATCCAAGGTGCGGATGGCCTGTGAACGGATCATGCAATGGTCGTCTTCGATAAAAGGTGAAGCGAGCGCGGCGGCCCTAGCTGGGGGGAGATCGAAAGACGCGAGAGAGCGGACGGCTTCGCGGCGGAGGTTATCGTCTTCTGAGGCGAGGAGAGAATCGATGAGTTTTGAATCGAAATGCTTGAGTTCTTCAAGTGCCCAAAGGGCATGGATGCGGGTGATGGTGTCTTGTTTCTCGTCTACCGCGATCTTAACGAGACTCGGGGTGAGGACGCCGAGTTTTTGGTCTCCGATTTGTTGCCAGGCGGCGCGTTTTTCCCAGAGGCTGGGAGATTTAAGATGGGCGAGGAGCTCTTGTGGTGAGGCTTTGGCGACGTTCGGAATGGTGCGAGGTTTTTGGCTTTCGTGACGGATTCGCCAAATGCGGCCGTGGCTTTTGTCGCGGTCGGGGTGGGTGGTGGTGACTTCGTTATGAGAAATGATTTTGTTGTAGAAGTCAGCGACGTAGAGGCAGCCATCGGGGCCGAATTCCATGTTCACGGGGCGGAACCAATCGTCCTTTGAGCTGAGAAAATCAGGGAGGTGCTCTGCTTCAACAGTCCCATCGGGATTACGGTGAATGCGCACGGCATTGATCGTGGAGGTGATGGCGTTTCCAAGGAGGGCGACATTTTTCCACTCATCGAAAGGGAAGCCGTTTTCGGTGTCTTCGGAAAACTCCATGGCGGAGATTCCGGTGCCACCGACCCGGAACTTGTGAAGTTCGGGAAGAAGGGGCTGATAGGGGCGGAGTGGATGGTAGGCTGCGCCGGTCACACCAGTGCCGTGTTCCCAAGGGATGATAGAGTAGGACCGGTCGTTCGCTTCGGTGCCATACCATTGGCCGTCGGCTCGGAGTTGAAGTCCCCACATGTTACTGGGGCCGGAGGAGACGACTTCGAAGTCCTGATGATCGAGTTTAAAACGCACCTGACAGGAAGCATCAACACGATGCTTTTTCCCTGAAGAGACGGCACTGACCATACTCTTATTAAGAGCTCCCTGTGTGAAGTGAATGTAGCTCCCGGGTCCCCGAATGAGGAGATGGGCCATGGTGTGAGTGTCGGTGAATCCGAAGCCTGTCAGGACGGGTTCCATCTTATCTGATTTGTTGTCGCCATCGGTATCGCGCAACAGGAATAGTTCGGAACCGTGGCAGACGTAGGCTCCGTCTTTGTAGGGTAGGATACTTTGTGGGATCGTGAGGCCATCAGCCCAAACGTGGAGAGGAGCGGAGGCCTTTTGAGTAGGATCATCGAGAATGAGGATCTTGTCCTGCCCCTTTACTTTGAGTTGATAAAGGTCCCTGATTTTGGAGAAATTTGGATTGTTAGCTTGAGCTTCCGGGTTCTCCATTAGCTTGAGGAGAGCGTGCCATTTGATTCCCGCGACGGGATCGATGGGATACATTGTTCCAGTCTGGGTCCAAAGCCGGCCGGAGTCGTCGAATGAGATGTCGATGGGATTGATAACGCCCTGTTCTTCTGAGGCGACAAGTTCAATGATAAAGCCTTCGGGCACACTGAAGCCTGCGAGTTGTTCCGCAGGACTCCACGCATCGGTGCGGGCGGATTGGGGATTTTTGCGACGTCGCTTCTTAGATCTTGCCGCAGATTTTTGAGCGGTCTTATTTGGCTTAGCGAGAGCCTTGCGCTTCTTGGTTTCCCCGGGAAGGAGTTTTCCTTGAGCGCTGAAGGCATCGAGAACGATATGACCCCAGCCGCTTACGCTTTTATCGACGAGACGCAGGTAGACTGGCTTTCCGACGAGTTCGGGGGTTTCCCATGTTTTTGGTTGGAATAATTCGGAGCCATTTCCGGAAGCTCTACGGACTTCTTTTCCGTCGAGGGTATAAAGGCCAACGAAGGTGTTTTTGTGATTTCCGCCCGAAACAGCGAGTTGGATTTTAGGGCCGGTGAGTTGAAAGACCGGAGACTCGACGATGCCAACCTGCGTGTCAGAAGGAGAAAAATTAGGGTAAGCTTCGAGAGTTCCTATGAAAAAATTCCCCTCTTTATTTGATGGATTACCGCTCGCTCGAATCGTTTTGTTATTGGCAATGAGATGGTTGAACCACCCTTCGGTGATATACCAGCCCTGTAGGTCTCCGGATTCGAAATCGAAAGTGATGCGGTCCTTACCCTTGGGAGGAGTAGGGATGGCATTGGCTGCTTTCCCGACGGGCTTAGAATTTCTTTTTTTCTTGGGCTTGGCTACGTTTTTGAGGTCGGCGTCAGAACCTCCCAAGGATTGCCAAGTCGGGACTCCAGCAGTGGAAGGGAGTTCCTTAATGGTAATGTCTTTGATTTCAACGAGGACAATTCCGCCGGAGTGGACTTGTGGAGCAATGATGCCGTTGAGGGGAATGAGCGGATCTGTTTCGGTGTAGTCGCTAGCTTTAGTTCCGTTAATCCAGACTTGGATTCGTGGTCCTTCAGCAAGGATTCGGTATTCGTTCCAGCCTCGGGTATCGATAGCTTCGAGGAGCTTAGGTTCATCGATGGGGTTAGGATAGATGAGCCCGCGGCGGTGCTCGTCATAGATTTTTCCGAACCAACCATCACCACAGTCGACTTGGTAACCAGTGATGTGTCCGTTTTTGAGTCGGGCGCTGCGGATCTGAATGCCGCTGTTGATGAGTCCAGTTTTAGGATCACCAGAGCATTTGATTTTCAGCTTAAGCTCGAAGTTTTGGAAAGATTTCTTGGTGGCAATGAAGGAGTTACGTTTGATTTTTTCGCTTCGTGATCCACCCGTGATGACGCCGTTTTCAACCCGCCAGATTTTAGGGTCGAAGTCCCAGCCTTCGAGGGATTTCCCATCAAATAGGGAGGTCGCTTCTCGAGCCGATGATAGGGCGCAAAAGCTAGAGGCCAGAAGTAAGGTGAGGATTAAGCCGCGAATCATTGGAGGAAGGCTAGATCAAAAAAGATTTTGATGCCATGTCCAAAATACACATGCGAATGCGCTTTTTAAAGTAAGGCGATTTCAGAAAAATCGCAGTTTCAGAATTCTAGCGAAGATAGAAACGATTGGAGTCCGGTAAATAGAAGTCATCGTTTTCTTCTAAAATGGCCGAGTGTGTCTAATTCCGGATACGGTAGAAGTCCGTGCCATCGGCGTTAGGGTCAACGTCAGTAGACTCGATCGTTAGGGTGTTGGTTCCAGCTGATGATGCCACATCGGCGAAGTCGCTAGAAAGATCATCGGACTGTTGGACCGTCAGGCCAGTTTCTGGCCCGTCGAGAGTGAGGACAACATTGCCGCTGCCATCTCGCTCGATGGAAATGATATTTGGAATCGTTGTGTTCGGCGCGGTCGAGGAAATCAACTTGATGTTATCAAGGGTTGTAGGGGTCACGCCAAGGTCTGAGTTGAGATCATTGACTGCTACAAGAACAACATAATCAAAGTCAGCGATGCTCGCGATACTACCGCTCAAGCCGGGAGTGTTGGCAGGGTCCGCTCCCATAGCCTCGTCGGCATGCCAAGCATAGCTCGTTAGGTCGATGGTGACTGAGTGGCTACCTGATGTGCCGGAGGCGAACGTTAAGTCATTTGTGATGCTTTGAGACATGTCTGCACCTGTGAGAAGATTGATGTCACCCTGCACTTCATCTGCCTGAGTGTCATTCTGCAAGGCGCCGTTCGGAGTGCCGTTGTTCATCAAAATGTTACTCTCAGGAAAACCGTCTCGAACATTTGCGGTGTAGCCGATGAGAGCGAACTTCAGAGTCGCGGTTTCACCAATGGTGTAGTCAAAGGATAGTGTTAAGCTCGTCAAATCAGTGGCCAAGGAGCTTGTGTCGACGACTTGAGAGACTGCTCCTTCCGTCGCGCTGCCAGTGAGTGAGGTGCCTGCATTTGAAAGCATCCCTCCGGTAATTACCCAATCAGATATTGGGTCGTTATGAGTCCAAAAATTACCGTTAGCCTGATTCGTGCGAATACGGAGATCCGTCCTGAGCGTTGCTGAGGTGAAGTCCTCATCAATGAGA